>CAMPKR010000082.1 GCA_946887345.1 uncultured Bacteroidota bacterium
AAAAAGCTCTCGTAGACCTGTTGAACGCAAAAAAAATCCGGCAATGAGATGACTCATTGCCGAATTGTCAAAATTATTCGACTAGTTAGCTAACAGTTTCTCGAGAGCTGTATCGTAAGCTTCTTTCCAGTCGCTGATGTAACCCCAGCTTTCATCGTCTATCTTTATTTCGCCACCTGCGTTTACTACACCCAGCTTAGTGAAGCTCATGTCATCCAGCTCTGCTTCAAACATAGCATGCACTGCAGGATTAACACTCACTATCACACGGCTCTGTGCTTCCCCGAAAAGGACAGCATCTTTGCGGATATCCTTATCAGTTTCTATCTCAAAGCCAAGGTTATTATTCATTGCGCTTTCAAGAAGGCAAGTGAACATGCCGCCTTCAGAGATATCGTGAGCTGAATTGATCACTTTCATACTGATCAACCTGAGAATAGTTTGTTGCAGCTTGTGTTCTTCGTCCAGATCAAAGTAAGGCGCAGGACTGTGTGTAACACCGCAGATATGATGCAGGTATTCAGAACAGTTGATATCGTCACGGTTCTTTCCCACCAGGTAGATAATATCGCCGGGAGCTTTGAAGTCCAGGGTCATCTTCTGATCCAATGAATCAAGTACACCTACCATACCGATCGTTGGCGTAGGATATACCGGGCCATCTTCTGATTGATTGTAGAAGCTCACGTTACCGCCGGTTACAGGTGTACCTAATTTCTCACATGCTGCACCCATACCTTTTATCGCGTTCACGAATTGGAAGTATACTTCAGGATTGTAAGGATTACCGAAATTGAGGCAGTTGGTAATCGCAACAGGAGTACCACCACTGCAAACAATGTTGCGGGCGGCTTCGCTTACTGCTATCATAGCACCTTTATAGGGATCGGCAAATACATAGCGGCTGTTGCAATCAGTAGTACAAGCTATGCCCTTGGGGCTGCCGTGAACTTTTACAACTGCAGCATCGCTGGGACCATTTGTATTGGTGTTACCGGTTCCGACCATTGAGTCATACTGTTCGTAGACCCAACGCTTAGATGCAATGTTTGGTAATTGTACCAGGTCGTACGCTACATCTTTCAGATCAGCAGGTACCTTTATTGAATTGGGATCGAATTTCTTTATTTGTTCAAAGTATTTAGGTTCGCTGTATTCGCGTTCGTATACAGGAGCACCGCCGCCTAACACCATGCTCTCACCAGGTACGTCAGCAACCAGTTCATCATGCATATAAAACTTCAGGCGCTGCCCTGTAGTCACTTCTCCTATCTGCACACAGTGGATATCCCATTTGTCGAATACCTTTTGTATGGCTGCCTCCTGGCCTTTCTTTACTACTATGAGCATGCGCTCCTGGCTTTCGCTCAGCAGCATCTCCCAAGGCTTCATGTTGGCCTGGCGGGTCGGTACTTTATCCAGGTGGATGATCATACCATGTTCACCTTTAGCACTCATTTCACTGGTAGAGCAAGTAATCCCTGCTGCCCCCATATCCTGCATGCCTATGATGGTCCTGGTCTGGATAGCTTCTAAACAAGCCTCCAGCAGCTTCTTCTCTTCAAAAGGATCGCCTACCTGTACAGAAGGTAAAGACTCTGCACTATTTTCACTAATATCAGCAGATGCGAAAGATGCACCGCCTATACCATCTTTACCTGTAGAAGCACCAACGATGAAAACAGGGTTGCCTTCACCATAAGACGTGGCAGAAACTGTTTCACCTACCTTAACCACTCCAACGCTCATGGCATTCACGAGCGGGTTAGTCTGGTAGCAGCTTTCATAGTATACTTCACCGCCTACGGTTGGCACGCCAAAGCAGTTGCCATAATGACCAATACCTTTTACCACACCTTTCAGCAGCCATTTAGTTTTGGGATTGTCCATTTTACCAAAGCGCAGGGAGTTGAGCGCTGCGATTGGCCTTGCGCCCATCGTGAAGATATCACGGTGTATTCCGCCCACACCTGTTGCTGCACCCTGGAACGGTTCTATAGCTGAAGGGTGATTGTGTGATTCTATTTTGAATACACAGCCCAGGCCATCACCTATGTCTACCAGGCCGGCATTCTCTTCACCTGCCTTTACCAGGAGACGTTCTCCATCGCGGGGCAGGGTCTTCAGCCATTTTATAGAGTTTTTGTAGCTGCAATGTTCGCTCCACATTACGGAGTACATGGCTACTTCATTAAAATTGGGGGTACGCCCAAGTATCTCTTTTATTTTTTCGAATTCGTCTTCGCGAAGGCCAAGCTTTACTGCTTGTTCAAGCGTTGCATGTTGGTCGAGTGCTGCCTGCATGATATGCTAAAATATTTTATTTGTAGGCTCAGAATGAGATGCAAACCTACAATATTTTTCAAGGCTGACCTAAGCAGAAATGCTAGTTGAGCTCTTTTTGAACTTTGTGCTTCCTGGCGGTTTTTTTAAGACGTTTCGGATCTATATTGTTGGCGCCGTATGAAGATCCGTCTTTGTAGAAATTGGCTTTAGCTTCGGCTAGTTCTTTAGTTTGTTCGCCAAGAAGGACTATTTTTTGCTGTCTGGCCGGTTCTGTATTCGCGATGTAAAGAGCAGCATGGTCACGGGCCCTTTCAGCTTTCTCCAGTTGCCACTCCAGGTAGGTGGGACGGTGCTCAACAGTGGTATCTATTCGAGAGAGGCTCCTTGCTACTTTATATTTCAGGCGTTGAGCCTTATCGTTCATTTTATCGTGCTCCTTGCGGGTTTTTCGCAGTTCTTTATTGTAGTAAACTATTTCCCTCTCTGTAACATCCATTTCTGCCTGAATACGAGCCATCTCCAGCCATTTTGCTTCTATGCTGCGCATAGCGGTCAGGTAGGCAGGCTCAGCGGAAGAATTCTGAGCCGATGCTGTCATCGGCGATCCTAAAATGACCCAAAAGGCACCAAGAGCACCATATATAACAAAACGACTCATTTATCGGCTTTTTATTGTGTCTAAGGTAAGAATCTTTGTGGTTACCTTAGTGCTCAAAGCCTTTTGAGGCGCCAATTTGAGCAGATTTTGAGTAGGCCATTTATTGACCCGTATTTTTTTTGACGATATCATATTAAGTGTTACCTTTGCCCTCCCAAATTTGAGACAATGCCAAAGCTGAAGACTCACTCTCGTGCTAAAAAAACATTCAAAGTTACCGGTACGGGAAAGATCCGCAGGTACAAGGCTTTTAAAAGCCACCTGTTGACAAAGAAATCTAAAACGCGTAAGCGCCACTTGCGCCAGGCCGCTTTCGTTCACCCTGCGAACGAGAACCTGGTGAAGCGTATGCTGCGTATGCGTTAATTAGATGCTAGTGCCTCCACCACGAAGGGAAGAGGTTTTAAACTAACCAATAAAAAAACAGAGTTATGCCACGTTCGGTAAATGCGGTAGCTTCCCGCAAGAGAAGGAAGAAAATTTTAGACCAGGCCAAAGGTTTTTACGGTAAACGTAAGAATGTATATACGGTTGCGAAAAACGTATTGGAAAAAGGTCTCGGTTACAAATATGTAGGTCGTAAATTGAAGAAGCGTGAATACCGCTCTTTATGGATTGCACGTATTAACGCTGCCTGCCGTGAAGAAGGTATGAGTTATTCAGTGTTCATGGGTCGCCTGTCTTCTAAAGGCATTGAGCTGAACCGTAAGGTTCTTGCTGATATGGCGATGAATGAGCCGGCTTCTTTCAAAGCATTGCTTGCACAAGTAAAATAGTACGTTACTTAATAATATTCCGATAGCCGGTACCATTGGTGCCGGCTATTTGCTTTTAGCGGATGTAGTACTGTTCGAAAGGAGTGTTTACCTGAATAATGGCCTTCTCACCTTTCGGGAATATGCCATAAATAGTGGAGCCGCTGCCGCTCATGGAGGCATAAATAGCCCCGCTATTGTAGAGTTGCTCCTTTATTGATGCCAGTTCGGGATGCAGTGCAAACACAGGAGATTCAAAATCATTAGCGACTTTTCCTTTCCATTCTTCGAGGGGCAGACTTACCAATCGGCTTAAATCAAATGCAGCAGATGTGGGCTTTATCATAGCAAAAGCCGCTGCTGTAGAGACATGCACCTGCGGGCATATAAGCTGGATGCTGTAAGATGAGAGATCAAGAGAAATACTTTGCATCTGCTCGCCTCTTCCCCTGGCAAACTGAGATGTGTTGTATATAAAGAAAGGGCAATCGCTTCCCAGTTCTAGTGCAAGTTTAGTCAGTTCTTCCTTATCCAGGTTTAATGCGCAATATTCATTGAGCAGGCTGAGCATAAAGGCTCCATCTGCGGAACCGCCACCCATTCCCGCCCCCATGGGTATGACTTTATGCAGGTAAATATCGAGTGTCGAAATTTTACCGGGGTATTTAGCTCTTAATAACTCGTAGGCTTTCAAGACAAGATTATTGGTTTCGTTTCCGGCTACTTGTTTTCCGCTAAGGTGAAGCTTTGTTTCGACGGCTGGGACTACTTCCAGGGCATCTTTCAAGGCTAGGGGATAGAATACCGTTTCCAGGTCGTGATAGCCGTCCGGTCTTTTGTTGGTGATGTATAGTCCCAGGTTGATCTTACAATTGGGGAAGCAAAGCATTGCTGCAAAAGTATGGCAGTCGCCTGTAAATAATATGTATTTTTGAAAGAAGAACAGGCTGAATGAAGGAAGAAGTAATAAAGCTACGCGAGATAAGGAAGAGTTATTACCTGGGTAAAAATGAATTGCCGGTACTCAAGGGCATTGATCTGCTGATAGCCAGGAACGACTATGTAGCACTTATGGGACCTTCGGGATCGGGCAAGTCGACCCTGATGAACATTATCGGTTGCCTGGACACCGCAACTAGTGGCGAATATGTGCTAAACGGAAAGAACGTAAGTAAAATGAACGATGACGAACTGGCTGATGTGCGCAATGTGGAAATAGGCTTCGTGTTTCAGCAATTCAACTTGTTGCCGAGGCTCACTGCATGGGAAAATGTGGCGCTGCCGCTCATCTATGCAGGAATATCAAAAAAGGAACGGGAAGAAAGGGCAAGGACGATGCTGGACAAGGTGGGGCTGGGCGACCGTGCGCATCACAAACCCAACGAGCTTTCAGGCGGGCAAAGCCAGCGTGTGGCTATTGCCAGGGCTCTGATTAACGATCCGTCTATTATATTGGCAGATGAGCCCACCGGTAACCTTGACACCAAGACGTCAATAGAGATAATGGAGCTGTTCTCGCAGATACACAGCCAGGGCAATACGGTGGTGCTTGTGACGCACGAAGAAGATATAGCGAACCACACGCACAGAGTAGTAAGAATACGCGATGGCGTGGTGGAAAGCGATAAAACAAAAGCAGAAAGCATTCACAGCTAGACGATAAACGCTACTTATGGCATTCAAGATTTACACAAAGACGGGAGACAAAGGCAGCACTAGCCTGATAGGCGGTGTGCGTGTGCCAAAGAGTCACATCCGTATAGAGAGCTACGGCACGATAGATGAGCTGAACTCCTTCCTGGGAATGGTATCAGACTCTGCCCGGAATGCTGAGGTAGCTGAATGGCTAAGGGAGATACAGGATAGATTGTTTACTATCGGTTCGGTGTTGGCTACTAATCCTGATAAGGAAGTAAAAATGAAACTACCCGACCTGCATGACGCTGATGTGCAATGGCTGGAGCAGCGCATTGATAAGATGAATGAAAGCCTGCCCGACATGCGTTCCTTTATACTCCCCGGCGGAAACCTTGCAGGCTCTACCTGCCATGTAGCACGTTGTGTGTGCCGCAGGGCGGAGAGACTCTGCGTAGGGATGCAACAGAACGATGAGTATGTGCCCGAACTGGTGATACAATATCTCAACAGGCTGTCGGACTTCCTGTTCGTGATGGCAAGATATTTGGGGCATTTAAACGGCGCTTCAGAAGTACCGTGGAGGCCAAGAGTATAGGCTGTTTAAAATTCAGAAGACATTAAAACAAAAACCCCTCTCGGCTGAGAGGGGTTTCTTTATCTTCTTTAGGCATTACCTGACAAGTGTCACGTTACCTTGATATATCTTTTGTTTGCCATCCGGTATAGCTACGCGGATGAGGTAACTATAAGTTCCCGGATCCTGTGGAGTGCCTTTATAAGTGCCATCCCAACCCTTAGTATTGTCAGGATTGTTGTAAATTTCCTTACCCCAACGGTTGAATACACGGAACTCTGTGACCTTTTGGTGTTTCATGTTCACCAGGCGGAAGATATCATTCTTACCATCCCCGTTCGGACTGAACACTGACGGAACGAATTCGTCCATAGTGTAGTCAATATTCACGTTCACCTGGTTCGTATCACGGCAACCCCACTCGTTAATACCTATTACGGTATATTCTACCGGCTCAAGGCCATTAGCAGTAGGCGCCTTGATGTTCGGATTGTCGAGGTGGGTCGTTGGCGTCCAAACATAGTACAGGGCATTGTTAGCCCAAAGCTGAACCCTGTCGCCATACTTAATTATCTGGTCGTCGATGCTTTCCAGGAATACATGCGGATATGTATGTATGTTCAGTGTATCGCGGCTGAAGCAACCCCATGACGCTTCTGTTACTTTTACATAGTATGCATAGTCGGCATGAGCTGTGTTGAATGTAGTCCAGAAGTATGGCTCCTGTGCATTTGCATTATCCAGGTGAGTGCTTGGAGTCCACTCTGAGCTATATGTACCACCATCAGGTCCAACATCCATTTTGATTTGCAGCGGTTCATGCAAACACAATGCGGTATCCGGCATCAGGTAAATGTCAGGTATTTTGATGGCGTGTATAGTGATCTGATCTGTATCATGACAACCATATGTATTTGTAGAGATCATGGTGTACACATAAGTTGCTCCCTGATCAATCGTAGTATGATACGTTGGCTCCATTGCCTGGGGATCACTCAGGTATGTGCCCGGAGACCACTGGTAAGAAGATGTAGCTTCCATCGACTGCGGCGTAACTATCACATCCAGTTGCAGGAAGTCATTAGTACACACGCTCGTGTCAGAGATTCTGATGTCACCAATAATACCAGGGAACGCTTCTATGGTAATCGAATCAGTACCTAAGCAACCGTGCGGTGTAGTTACACTCAGGGTATAACTGAACACTCCCGATCCATTATAATAGAAGTTTGGCGATAGCGCACCCGGATTATCGATGTTACCATCTACAGGTGCCCAGGAATAGTTGTACGGACTATTCGGCGGATCTACCGTTGCGAGTAATGGCACAGGTTCCGTGACGCATAACGCCGTGTCGTTCATAACAATATTTACTAACGGATTCGGTTCGATAGAAACAGTTACCTGCCGGCTTATCTCAGGACAGCCTGGATAGGAGGCCGTAACGGTGTAAGTAGTAGTTTGAACCGGCAGCACCCATGTAAGTGTATCAATTGGATTACCTACTGTTCCGCTTGGTGTCCACAGATAATTATATACTGAGTCACCGGTTACATGCACAACTGTTGTATCCACTGCACCTTCACAATAGAATGTATCGCGGCTCAGCAGGTTCATATATAGTGAGTCACGAATTGGGATCTTTATGCTATCCTTAGGATTGAGAGTATCACGGGTGCAGCAATTAAGTAAATAAACATTGAGTACGTCCGTCTTCACACTGTCCAGCCAGCCCGTTACCGGGTTCCAGTAATTAAAAGTTTCCTGTATGCCATCCAGCAACGGCACAACTGAGAGACTTCCACTTACCACGTTGGCCGGAATCATTAAAGTGTCGGGTAGGAGGTTAACATCCACACCGTTAACAGCAGTACCGCTATAGTGGAAGCAAAGTTTTTTAGCGCGATGTGCAGAAGTGTCGTGCGAGAATATGATATCAAGTGGGGTACAACCTTCAATCAAATATCCACCCTGGGACTCAATTAAACCCGCCAGATCTACTGTTGTAGAATCCACCGAGAAGCTGTGTTCCTTTAGAAAAACAGCTGTTTGCCACCCACCATCCGAGGCGTTAGATACTCCAAGAAACATGTGGTATGTATCGCAAGGTTGAATAGGAGTGGCCTCCGCAGTAAGAACGGTTGTAAATCCGTCGAACACTATGAACTGGCCGTTTTGCCCCTCGTTGTCAACGTAATATTGACTGAAGGGAGCACCAGGGCCCATGTTGTTACAGTTTGTAAGCGAATAAAAAGTACCTTGAGGCGCCATATTCACGCTATTGATAGTAACCGGTACGTTGGTACCAGGTACAACTGCGATGTTTTGATTACCCACGATACCGGGACCGGAGATGATGAACGCGAATGGATCATTGAACGAGGAACATGCATACTCAGGATATTCCTCAGAACCGAATACATAGTCAAAACTCAGCGTAGAGACCGTATCAAGCTCCGCAGTAAAGTCGAATTCTACAACACAGGCATCGTGGGTTGGGAAACCGCAAATAGCAGTAAGCACTGGATGACCGGGAGTGTAGGATCCGTTACCCGCTGGTACAAATACTCCGACCGGCTGGTCAATGTCTGTAACCTTACATGTACCAAGAATTACACCGCCTTCAAGACCAAGAGTGGTTGTTGAACCATTATCAAACAACCCAAACTCTGAATTCAGAGAATCGGCAGTTCCATAACACGTAATCGTGGGATTAAGCACCTGTACGTTGCTGCCTACGAACTTATTCAGCCAGACTGACAAGTCATCAGTAGGTGTCATTACTAATTGCGCAGAAGCAGTGCTAAATGAAAAAACCAAAGTAATAGCAACAGCTATCTTTAATAAGCCCTTTGCTCGTTTCATGATATTGGTGTAAGCTTGTTTCATATCAAGTATAAATACTGTTAATACAGATGCATGAAAATATTAAAAAAAATCGGCCCTAACAAATCGTTAAATATTTATCAGGTCTCTAATAGACAGCGTTTTGAGCAGTTTTAGTTGGGTCGAAAACCCCTGTATTCTAAATTAATATTATATTTAGATTTTAAG
>CAMPKR010000083.1 GCA_946887345.1 uncultured Bacteroidota bacterium
GGTCGTATAACTTCTCTACAGGCAATTTTATGTTTGTCCAGTTTATTCAAACAACAACCAGTAGCTCATTTAGTTTTAGCGGAACGGCGAGAAAGCTTTGATTTTTTGGAAGACTGTATAATAAGAAAGGCGCAGTAATTGCGCCTTTCGTGTATTTATCCTTGATGTTATTTTACCAACCGTCTCCATCAAGCATATTGCCGATGCCACCCAGGATGCTGCCTTGTTCCTTGCCGCCCCTGGCATAAGAGAGTATGCGACCCGCCAGCCTGCTTATAGGAAGTGTCTGCAGCCATATAGTGCCGGGTCCGCGAAGCGTGGCAAAGAAGACACCTTCACCGCCGAAGATGGTATTCTTAATACCACCTACAAACTGGATATCGTAGTCGACACCGCTGGTAAAAGCAACTATACAACCGGTATCCACCTTTAAAAGTTCGCCGGGCTGAAGCTGGCGTTCCAATACGTGGCCACCTGCATGAACGAATGCCATTCCATCACCTTCCAGTTTTTCCATGATAAAACCTTCGCCACCAAACAAACCCGTGCCCAGGCGTTTCTGGAATTCTATACCTATAGATACTCCTTTGGCAGCGCAGAGGAAGGCATCCTTTTGACAAATAATCCTGCCACCGAGTTGTTGCAGATCAAGCGGTATTATTTTACCGGGATAGGGAGAAGCGAAAGACACTCTTTTTTTTCCCTGCCCAATGTTGGTGTATGTTGTCATGAACAGACTTTCCCCTACCAGCACACGCTTGCCGGCATTCAGCAGTTTGCCGAAAATGCCACCGCTCTGTTGCTTGCTGCCGTCGCCGAAAATGGTTTCCATCTGAATGCCTTCATCCATCATCATAAAGCTGCCGGCTTCGGCAAGGGCTGTTTCCTGCGGATCTAGTTCTACTTCCACATATTGCATTTCCTCTCCAAATATCTTGTAGTCTATTTCGTGGTTGTTACGCATAATTCTTAATTGTTTGCACCAAAATTAGCGTTTATGCTATTACCTGAAAGAGGGAAAGATGAAAAATCGGTTGGCACGGCTTTTAAGTCGGTAAATACTAAATACATAGCTATGGAAAATGAAAATAATAGGAGGAAAACACCAGGCCTACCGGACACGACACAGAAAAAAGCAGGGACTACTTCTGCCTTCAGCGCCGCCAGTGATGAACAGAATGTAGAACAGAACGAGGCCAGGAAAAAGTACCTTGAAGACGGAGAGCAGGGAAGAGCCTCTTTTGTAAGCGGTACCACCTCCCATGGAGGATCGAATTACGGACAGGGATCTTCCTCCCTCGGCCCATCAAGCTACAAGCAGGGTTCGCAGCGAAGTAGTGGATCGAATTATGATAATGAAGTAGGGAAATTTTCGGAAACCGGAACCCAGGGTTCAGGTTATGAAGCTATGACCGGGAATGTGAGCAACGATATCAGGAAACAAGGAGGAACATATGCTGAGCATGACGAATTTGGAGACGAAAAAGATGATACGATAGGAATTCCTTAACTGATATTTATTTCTTTACCTGTTCTTCGAAGCAATCCTGGGGTGCGATGAGTTCATTGATCTTAACGCGCCATTCGGCTTGCTTTTCTTTTTTCAGGCCGTGGTCGGTTTCGCCATCGTACTGGTCCTGCATTTTGTTGATGAATTCATTGTACCTCTTGAGCATCTTCTTCAGTTCATCAGAGTATTTACCCGGCGTGAACGTATGCGATTTAAGCTCTTTGATAAACTCGCAGGTGCCGTATGAAGTAATGTCGTAGTGCAGCTGCTCATGGTCTAGTACATAGCGGTTTTTAGCATTTTTCTTGAACCAGGAATGTTTCTTGTCGAAGGTGGCACCAACGGTAATCTTTAGAATCGTCCTGTCGTATATGGTAAAGCCGGAAACGTCCATATATATGCCACTGGCCGTTGCCGCACCATATTTACTAGCTCGTTGCGGACGCCGCTGGAAGTCGCCATAGTGAAGTTTTCTCTTCTTCGTATACATAATGTAGTTCCTGTCTTTGGAAGAAGTATTGATGATAAGATTGACTGTAACCGTAGGAATAGCCAGCAGGTTGTCTTTATTCTGGGCATACCATTTATCGAACCTGGTTACCATTTTTTCGCTTTGGCTGCGGATGGCCCGTTCAAGGGCACCTGTGCCGCCAGAAGTTTTTAATTCTGAAGTAAGTGCAAAATGCTGCTGGCCATGTATGCGAAAGCCATAGCTTATTTCCATCTCCAGCTCGGGTTGGCCTTTCTTCTTTTTTTCGGTTACCCCAAATTTCAGGATGACCAGGTCAACAGGCGTTCCGTTGCTATCCTGTGGTATGCTGTTAGTTATATAAGTAAGTAGGGTAGAGGCAGCACCGTCTTTTAATTTAATAGGCGCCTTTGTAATCTTGCTGAAGCCGATAGCAGAGGTATCCTTACGGGCATCGATGACATTTTTAATAATGAAGCCTGATGTCTGGTAGGTAGATTTTTCATTTTTCAACTCGATAGTTCCCCGCTGGGCCTTTGCCTCTGGGGCAAGCAAGAGAAGAATGAATATGAATAATGAAATGCGCACCACTAATAACAGTCTTGTTTTTTTATTCGTTCGCCAATTTTTGCTTTCCATTCTGCCTGTTTGGCCGTAATGGTGCCGTGGTCTGTTTCCTCGTCGTATTGATCCTGCAGCGCTTCTACTGCTTTTTGCGCTTCCTTCTTCAGCTTTTCCAGCTCGTCAGAATAGTTTTCGAAACTGAACTTGTATTCGCGAAGGGTATGCAGGAACTCGCAGGCTATACAGGCAGTAATATCAAAATGTACCTGCTCATGATCCAGGAGATATTGCTTTTGGGAGCCAGGTTTGAACCAGGAACGTTGCTGGTTGAAGAGTGCACCTATTTTTAGTTTTAAGGTCACCTGTTTGTTCAGGGTTTGAAAACTACCGTCCAGGCTCACGCCGCTATACGTAGCTGCTGCGCCCAGGCTTAGTTTATCGGCGGGGGCCTTGAAATCAGCATAAGCCAGCGGCCTGCGGGCAGAGTATGGAATATAGTCGGTGTCTTTAGGGTTATTATCTACTTCTGCTTCAACAACCACTGAGGGCGCGGCGAGAATTTCCGCTTTGTTTTTAGCCCACCATTGGTCAAATTCCTCCAGGCCGCTTTCAGTTTGTTTGCGGAGCATTTCCTCTACATACATGGTGGCGTCGAGACCCGACTTAATATAGGCGCTGCATGTGTAGCTTATTACTTTCTCGCCTGCCACATAGTAAGAGAAACCAATATTGAGCTCTGCTTTGTCTATGCCGGAACTGCGATTTTCAGCCACATCCATTTCGTTGATATGCAGTTCAATTGCGGTAGTTGTTGTGTCTTGTTTCAGGTTTTGCCTGATATAAGCCTGTAGTGCAGGTGCGATCCCGCCCTTTAGTTTCAGAATTGTTTTCTTGTCGGAAAATCCTGTCTTTACAAAACCGATGTTGGTAGTGTCAGCGCGATCGTCAACCACCAACGATATATGATGATCTTTCGGTACGAAACGCATCTTTTCATTCTTCAGCTGTAAGACTTTTGTCTTTTGTACAGTTTGGGCTATTGTAGTATTGCTTACCCACAGTAGTGATGTAAGCAGGATAATGTTCTTCACTTTGTTCAGATGTGTTGAATAGTCAAAGATATTGTATTTAGTGGCTTTTTGCTATGCGCCGGAAATGAAAAAGGCCTCCCCGGGGAGGCCTTTTTTGCGACTATATTTTTTATTTCTTAGTAAAAGGAATCGCCTCATTTTGTTTACCTGCATTGATAATAAGCAGGTAATTGCCGGAAGCCAGAGTTTCTGAGGTATTGACCTGTTTGTTGATAAGGCTGTTCTCAATCTTTATTTTTTCTTCCATCACCACCTTGCCTGTCATGTCAACAATTTTAATTGAAGCCCTTCCTTCTTTCTGTTTTGCTACTCCGCTGATAGTGAAGTTACCATTGTTAGGATTCGGATAAAGGATCAGGCCATTCTTAAGTGCTACACTCTCAGCGCTCAAGCCAAACATAATGCTGTTTGACTCACCTGAACAACCGTTAATGTCACTCACTACCGCGTGGTATGTACCATTAACGACAATGTTGTAGGTGGCAGCATTGGCACCCGGAATAACAACGCCATTAAGGTACCACTGGTAGTAGGTGTATGTTCCGGATACCGAAAGCACAGTGCCCGCCTGGGAAATAACAGGAACAGGAGGCGTATTAACAGTAACCAGGATAATTGCCCGCTGACTTTCGCAGTTGCCGTTGGACTGGCTTACGTAGTAAGAGGTAATGCCCGGTATACTAGTAGCTGGCGTCGGAGCAATGAGGTTACCTATGCCACCGGTTGGTACATCATACCACATCAGGTTGGTGCCTGAAGCTGTCAACTGCGCAGCTGGTTCATTTTGGCAATAAACTACCGAACCAACAACGCCGGGTGAATTTGGTGATGGTGTAGCTGTGACATTCAAAGTTTGGGCAGTGCTGCTGCCGCAGGCATTATTGGCAACTACGGAAATGGTGCCGGAAACATTGCCTGTCGTTGCAACTATGCTATTGGTAGTGCTGGTACCCGACCAGCCTGTTGGTAAGGTCCATGTATACGAGGTCACATTGCCATCAAAAGGAACCGAGTAGGTGATAATGTTGCCGGAGCAAACAGTATCATCGCCGCTGATTGGTCCGGGCTGGGCGGGAGTTGCTCCGCCAACTACTACAGTTGTAGTTGCGGTGTCTGAGCAAGAGGTGATTGTGTTTGTGACGATCACCGTATAGATACCGGCATTATTTAGCTGGGCGTTAGAAAGGACCGGGTTCTGTTGGGTAGAAGTAAATAAAGAAGGTCCTGACCAGCTATATGTGGCATTGCTTACGTTACCTGAAGAGAGCGCTATGCTGCTACCCTGGCAAACAGGAGAGTTGCTGCTTGCGGTTGCGTTCGGAGCTGCAAAAATGGTAACGTTTGTTGGTACAGATATACCTGGGCAGGCTCCTGTTGAAACTATAACTGTATAGTTGCCCCCTGCATTTGCTACATAGCTGCTGCTTGTTGCTCCGGAAATGTTGGAGCCGTTCAACTGCCATTGGTAGGTGTACCCGGTGCCTGTATTCGAGTTCAGAATAACACTACCGCCGGGACAAAATGAAGTTGGTCCGACAGGTGTAATTGTAGCCGCAGGGCCGGTAGTAAGTGTTGTGGTAATTACGTTAGATGTATCAGAACAGCCCCCGAGGTTACTTACTATTACGTCGTATGAACCTGCTCCGGTTACTTGTAGCGTACTATTAGTTGCACCGGAAATATTAACGCCACCATTTCTCCACTGATAATTCACGCCGCTGACGCTTGCAGTAAGAGTAATAGTATCGCCAAGACACAGGGCTGTTGATCCCGGGGCTGATATATTAACAACGGGTACATTATATACATCTACATAAGCCGTTTTTACAAGTGTGTCGTTACCCATAGAGTTGCCTGCTATGAGTGTAACATTGTAAGAGCCCGGAGTATTGTAAGTAACCGTTGGATTCTGGACTGAAGAAGTAGATGGTGTACCACCCGGGAAGGTCCATGACCATGTGGTAGCCAATGTTGATGAGTCGGTAAACTGCACCAAGGTTCCGGCACAAATAGCAGTATCGTTCACCCCGAATTTGGCTACAGGGGCTAAATGGATATTGATATTGTCAAGATAGATCGCCTGGCCATAGTAACCGATGTTCTCGAACTTGACCATTGCCGGTCCGCCAACGAATGACGTTAACCAGACTGTATCCCTGCGCCATTGCGTTGAAGTTGGTACAAAGATGCTGGAAGTAAAGTTGGGCGCTGTTGCCAATACTGAACCGGACTTAGCATATACAGGAGTCCAGGTATCACCACAATCGGTAGAAACAAGAACTCTCAGGCTATCGGGATAAGTAGATGAATAGGGTGCGTGGGCTACGTCGAAAGTAACGCGTGCATTATCCGTATTGGTAAGATCAACCTTCGGGGCTGTGATAGCATCGTGGGCGCCGTTGGTATTAATGTTGTAATTGTCAAATCGAATGGATCTCGTGCTTGCGCCGAAGCCGCCTGCCGCAGCGGTACTGACCCATTGGGTACTACTTTCTGAGTCGAGTTGCCAATCTGTAGGAGGGTAGCCTGTGCCTTCAAAACCTTCTATAACAGGGGCAGTTTGTCCCAGCGATACGTTTATATAATTTGGTTTAGTAAGGTTGGTAGTTCCGCCAATGCCTGTAGCACTCAGCGAGGCGTTGTAGAGGCCTACCGTGTTATAGACTACAATAGGACTGTCAAGGGTAGATGAAGACGGCGTGCCGCCGGGGAATGTCCAGGTGAAGGAGGTTACATTGCCTATTGTTGTTTTAGTATAGCGAACTGTATCGCCGGGACATACAATAGTTTTGTCAGCAACGAAATCCACTGATGGCGGAAGATTCATATTGATAGCCGCCTCCCAAACACCACGGCCAAATGTGGATAGACGCAGAATACTGTTAACCGTACCATCATTATAGATCATAAAGTCGGTAAAGTTGGCAACGGTGGGTAGCCCCGCAGCATTTGTCCATGTGCTGGTTGTGTTGTCTTTATAATATACATAAGCGCCCATGCTCACAAAAAGGCGCTCATTGGTAGAGTAGTCATCGTGGTGGATCTTGCGGATATTGATGCCCGGGAGATTGCCGGTGATATTGGTCCAGTTAGCCCCCTTGTCTGTAGAGCGCCAAACGCTTGAGCCACAAGTAACGTATACTATGTTCGGATTGTTTTTATTAGTTACTACACTTCCTGTTGCTGCTGTGCTCGCCGGGGTGTTCAATTGAATAAATGTAGGAGTAGCGGCAAGAGCGTTATCGCTGCGCAGCAGGTGGTTAGCATTGGTAAGTACATAAAGTATAGTGCTATCCGCCCGGCAGGAGGAAATGCCCCTTACTGTTTCAGTGTTGGTGGAAATCTGCGTCCAACTGGGAGAAGAATTATTGATAGTAGTACTGCGCCAGATAGTAGTTGCCCCAATGAAAGCCAGGTTGGTGAGCGAAGGAGTGAACTCCATAAAGGCATTGTTGCTGGCTGTAATAGGCATATTAAAGCTCTGATCTCCACCCAGGGGTTGCAATGCGCGGCGATCACCCTGGTCCATGTAGTACACTCGTGAGTTTGGCAGGTAGTCGAACCAGCAACGCGAGAACCAGTCACCACCACGGTTACATTTCCATGTGCCGTCGAAGTAAAGTTCACCATTGTCTTGCGTGCCTATGCTCACCATTTGTTTTACAAGCGGGCTCTGGGCTGCGCGATATATCTCGGTAGCAGAAAGGCCATCGCTTCTCTGTGACCACACGGTCGCCAGCGGGTCGGTAGAAACCCAAATGCCCCCATCATTGGCCTGGAAAAGCTGGGCGTTGTTATACGGGTTCCATTCCACCTGGTGCATATCGGTGTGCACCTCGTTCCACCAGGAAGTTCTCTTACTCCAGGTTGCGCCGCCGTCCGTTGAGCGCCAAACACAGTGGGCTACCGCTATCAGCTCGTTGGCATTGGCCGGGTTAGCGTTCAGGTCTATGTTGTAGTTACCCTGAGAGCCTGAACCGGGGTTTTGATCATAACAAACCAGGCACTGCGTTGTGCTGTTAAATACCTGGGTGAAATTAAGACCGCCGTCGTTTGATCTCATTACCTGGCCATTGCCGCCCGTGGTGAGCAGGTAAACACGGTTATTGTCTGCAGCACTAACAGCAATACGCATGCCGCCATTGCCGCTCGGTGTTGTTACGCCATTGGTTGTTTGTGTCCAGGTGCTGCCGAAATCGGTACTGTAGTAGAATTGAGTAGCGGTAACAGCGTACAGTACATTATTGCTTCCGGGCTTCATTTTCATGTCCCTGAAAGAACCGCTGGAAAGTGAGCTCGCTGTCCATGTTGCGCCGCCGTTGGTTGTTTTGTAGATACCATTGTTAGTTGCGGCAACAAGTACCTGGTTGTTGGTAGGATCCATAAGGATCTCAACCGCCATGCGGCTGCCTATGCCTGAGTTCGAAGCTGCCCAGGTGGCTCCGCCATCTGTGCTTTTCCAGATACCGTAATCGTTGCTGTAGTAATCTGCGTCGCCGAGGCAGAGGTATAATATGTTGTCGTCGGTAAAGTCGATGCAGACAGAGGAACAGTTTGTAGTGGGGAGTTGTTCTGTTCCCTGGGTGTGGTTCCATGTAACACCATTATTAGTACTGATGTACAAACCACCCGATGCGCTCACCGCATATAATTTCTGTGAGTTGGTGGGGTGGAATTTCATTTGGCTTACACGGCCTATACCATGTATCTGGCCGCTGACGTTAGTCGGGAAGTTTAACGGACCTGTATTTGTCCATGGGCCAACGCTTTGTGCGACAGCTGATATATTTAGAAGTATAAAAAGGCAGAGTAAGTATCCTTTCCTCATATCCGGGAATTATTTTTTGAAAAATTATTTTTTGTTGTTCTCATCTTTTATCTGTTGCCAGATAGCCAGTCTCTCCGTGGGGGTAAGTATTCTGCCGTCGGGCTGAACATAGGGAAGCATCTTCTCATGCCAGCGGTGGTATTTCTTCACCTGGCGACGGAGGAAACTCTCATGTTCCACTTCTTTTTGCCTGCGTTTTGATGGTGTCTTCTGGCGTTCAGCATATTCGCCGATCATATCGTGCTCGCTGGCAGGCAGATCGTTGTGTTTGAAGTAGGTGTTAAACGCTTTTTCTACCTCGAAGAAGTTAGAAAGCTG
>CAMPKR010000084.1 GCA_946887345.1 uncultured Bacteroidota bacterium
TCAATGAATATGGAGACTTTAAGATTCAAGACGAATATCAAGTGTGCAGGCTGCGTTGCAAAAGTAACTTCGCAATTAGATGAATATGCAGGGGAAAACGCATGGGAAGTAGATGTGACTTCGCCTGAAAAAATACTGACGGTAAAATCGGATAATATAACAGCGGACACCATTATATCGGCAGTGAAAACCGCCGGTTTTTCGGCGGAAAAAATAAATTAATTTTTTTACTGCACTACAAACATCAAGTTTTATACAAAAAAACAAAATGTAGTTGGTACAAAGCAGCACTTTTTGGTGGGTACAATATCTTGCATTACCAAAGATGACTGAAAAAGCCCCTCTGGCGAGGGGCTTTATTTTATTGCTTTTTACAACACCCGTCAAGGCCTTCATATGCAACTGCATCTGCCTTAACCTCATCTGCATCATAACCGAGTTTACTGATTGCCTGCTTAATTGCCGCAAGGTCGGTTTTCTTTGAATTATAAGTAACTTTAATGGTCATAGCCTTGTCATCAAGGACAACCATCTGCACGCCCTTTTCTTTTAGCAATGCCTGATTGAACTTTGGTCCGCAGGTCTCGCATGCCTTACAGTGGTCACAATAGATAGCGGTCTTAATTGTAGCTGTCTGGATTGTTTTTTTCTCCTGTGCGCTGGCACCGGTAGTAAAGAAGATTGCTGAGGCTATCAGCATAATTTTAAATAGTGATTTCATATCCTTTTTATTATTTGTTAGCAAATATAAGTATTACAGCTTAATCCGCTGTATGCGTACGGCATTTAGGATGGCAAGAAGCGCAACGCCCACATCCGCAATTACTGCTTCCCAAAGGTTAGCCATTCCACCCGCACCTAATCCAAGCACCAGTATCTTAACGGTCATGGCTATTATGATGTTTTGCCAGACTATCTTTTTTGTCAGCTTACCTACTTTAATAGCAGTCACGATTTTTGACGGCTGGTCATTCTGTATGACAATGTCAGCAGTCTCTATTGTAGCATCGCTGCCAAGCCCGCCCATGGCAATGCCGGCATCTGCCAGCGCAACTACAGGGGCATCGTTTACACCATCGCCGACAAAGGCAATTCTCATGCCGCTGTCTTTAAGGGCTTGTACCTTCTCTACTTTTTCTTCCGGAAGCAAATCGCCGTAGGCGTTATCTATTCCCAGCGTGGCTGCCACCTCATCCACAACAGCTGTCTTGTCACCGGATAGCATAACAGTCTTTATACCCATCGCATGAATCTGGGAAATAGCCTGCTTAGCATCTTCCTTGATCTTGTCTGCAATGATAATATATCCTGCATATATTTTGTCAATAGCAACCACAACAATAGTATATACTATGGCATCAATTTCCTGAGGGTACTCGATATTGAATTTTTTCATCAATTTGGTATTGCCCGCAAGCACTTCTTTGCCTTGTATAGTGCCCTTAAGGCCATGTCCTGATATTTCTTCCACATCAGCAATAGACACATTCTTTATAATGTCCTTGCCCACATGCTCAACAACTGCAACACCAATCGGATGCGTAGATTGGCTCTCAAGGGTAGCAGTGATCTGGAGCAGTTCCTCTTTGTCAAGGCCTTCAGCTACCACTTCCTGTACCTTGAAGATGCCTTCGGTCAGTGATCCGGTCTTATCCATAACCACGGCATTTATATTGGTCATGACATCAAGGAAATTGGAACCCTTAAAAAGAATCCCGTTGCGGGAGGCAAGGCCTATACCACCAAAATACCCTAATGGTATGGAAACGACCAAGGCGCACGGGCAGCTGATTACAAGGAATACCAAGGCGCGGTAAAACCACGTGGTAAACACGTAAGTTTCCACAAAGAAATAAGGAACGAAGCAAACGGCGAGCGCAAGAGCAAATACAATTGGTGTATATATTTTGGCAAACCTGCTGATGAAGAGCTGAGTCTGTGATTTTCGTGCCGTTGCATCCTGTACCATCTCCAATATCCTGCTGAGCTTGCTGTCCTTGAAAAGTGAAGTAACCTTCACTTCTGCTACAGTATTGAGATTAATCATACCCGCGTAGATCTTCTCCCCTTTAGCTTTCGTATCAGGCTTGCTTTCGCCAGTAAGTGCTGCGGTGTTAAATGAGGCTCTTTCGCTGGACAGCTCTCCGTCAAGCGCAACCTTCTCACCGGATTTAATTTGTATGGTTTCACCGATTGCTACCTCTTTAGGGTCTACTGTCACAGCGCCATTATCACGAAGTATGGTGACTTGGTCAGGCCGGATATCCAGTAAAGCCTTAATGCTGCGCTTCGCTCGTTCCACGGCTGAATCCTGAAACCATTCACCAATCGAATAAAAAGCCATCACTGCCACCCCTTCACTATAGGAACCGATCGCAAATGCGCCAATGGTAGCTACGCTCATCAGGAAGAATTCATTAAAGAAGTCTGCCCTGATGGCCTTGCGCCACGCCATGTACAATACATTATAACCTGCTAAAAGGTAAGCAACAAGATATACAATGAGATTAAGGGGAAAGGGTGGAACATACTCAATACCATATTCCAGCGCCAGCATTGCAAATAATATTGCTATGGCAAGCAGCAGCTGCCAATGGCTTTTCCAGCCCTGTCCGGTTTCTTCAGCACTTATTTTAGTTGTAGTCATACTTTTACTTTTAATGTTCATGGCCGCCGCCGCCCTCACTTTTTATTAAATGGCTCTGGATGTAATAGGCACCTTTCAGAACGATTTTAGCATCCTTGTCTATTTCCTGCAGCAGTGTCACTTGCACATACCCAAGCTGCGCCGTGCCAGTCTTCACTTCTATACGCTGGAAATGATAAGTTACGCCTTCTTCGTGGTCATGCCCGTCATCATGCGTATGGCCTTCGGAACTATCATGGTCATGCTCGTGTTCATGGCCGTCCTCATGCTCATGTCCTTCCTGTTCATCATGTGCAGGCTCTTCGTGTCCTTCTTCCAGGACGAAGATATATTCCCTTCCATCTGCCCTTATCACTGCTTCTACCGGAAGGGCTTGTACCTGACGCGACCCAACGTCGATAAGTGCATTTACATACATTCCCGGAATCAGAGATTTTGCAGGGTTTAGTATCTCTGCATGTACGGCAACAGACTTCGTATCATTCTCAAATGATTTGCTTACATTAAATACCTTGCCTATAATTTCAGTATTATCCTGATTGGTCAGTACGAACCTGATGTTTTGCCCTTCCTTTACTTTTTGAAGGTCTTTCTCATAGACTAATAGGTCTACATGCAGCTTTGAATTATCCACCACAGTAAACAGGGGTTTGCCGACCTCCGCATTGCTCGCAAGCTTAACATTTACTTCTGTAACATAGCCTGAAAGGGGTGATGTCAGTGCCATGACTGATGTTGCCGATCTCTTGCTCAGGTTGAGTACAGACAGCTGCCTGTCCAGTGATGCCAGTCTTGATCGCTCAATATCGTAATCGGACTTTGTGCGTTGGAAAACCTTTTTTGAGTTTACGTTTTCCTCGCTGAGTATCTTTTGCCTTTCATATTCCAATTTAAGGAACTCGAGGTTGCTTTTGGAAGTCAAATAAGCTTCCTGAAGTTGTGCAAATTCAGGGCTTTCCAATGTCGCAAGCACCTGCCCTTTCTTTACATACTGCCCTTCAATCACATTGATGGACTTCACGATCCCTGTCATATGTACAGAAACATCAGCCTGGTTTTGTGGCGGTAGCTTTGTATAGCCGTTAGCATTCACTACTTCGCTAAGGTTTTTCATGGAGAAAGTCCCTAGTTCAATAGCCGAGGCTTTGAATTGTGCTGCATTAAGCTCAACTTCCTTTATTGTGGAGCTTTCGATTTTGCCTACAACTGCTTTCTTTTCTTCCTGCTCATGCTCATGGTTGTGCTCATCACTTTCCACGGTGTTGCCCAATAGGAAATAGTCAAAGGCAAAGATGGCCGCCAGACCAAGGACTATGTATAAGATGTGCTTAAGCTTTATATTTTTCATCATCGTAGGTTTATTGGTTTAAAAGATACTGTAGGTTGATTACCGCCTGGTTGTGATTATTGACAGCATTGATATAGTTTGTACGTATGTCCAGTGCAGTCTCTAAGCCCTGCATATATTCTATATAGGAGATATCGCCATTCATGTACGCCTTAGTAGAATTATTGACAATGATCTTCGCATTCGGCAGTGCTGTGGAATGGTAGTAATTCACCAAAGATTCAAAGGTATTTAGCTGCTCGAGCTGCTGCTGGAATTCACCCTGCATCTGTGCCTGCAGGTATTCGGCGTTCATTTGCTGCACCTCAACATTGGTTTTCGCTGCCTTGATCCTCGCTGACCCGCTCCCTGCAAAAATCGGTATCCCAATACCGACAGAAAATCCCTGAAACTGTAAGGAATTGTCATAGCTGACCGGCGAGCCATTGACGTCCTGCGTGCCACGCATGGACTGTATAAAGTAACCTGCGGTGAAATCCGGCATAAGGGCAGATCGCTCAACTTTAGTACCTGCTTTCGCTACCTCAAGCTCCTGTAGCGCAAGCTTAACGCCCGCATGCTGATTAATCTGTGCGGAATCCCGGACCCATATGGCCGGAAGCGGAACAAAGGCAGTATCGCTTACCGTAAAATCATTGTCAAGGTTTAGCAAAATTCGCATTTTGGAGCGCTCTACCTTTATCATAGCCTCATTCTGCTTGATCTGTTGCAGCAGTTCCTGTTGCTTAGTGATCGCTGTCGTGTTCTCAAGCGATCCTGTCTCCCCTGTCCTGAACTTAAGGTCAGTAGCGCGAACGAATTTCTCCATATAGCCATTCTGTTCCTGCAAGACCTTGTTGAGTTCAGAATAGTATAGCATTGCATTCCAAGACTGGCGTACCCGGAATGATAATTCCTGTTTGGTAACTGCAATGCGCAGCTCTGCTGCCGTGGCAGTTTCGTTCAGCAGCTTTCTGCGTGCCCCTATCTGGAAGGGGCTGAAGGTTTGTGAGACGCTAAAGTACTTATCCTGCGCTGCTGTATTTACCTGGCCGAATGTTCCGGTAACCTCCGTTTTTGGCAGATCAAATGCAGTTCCTTTAAGCTGTGACTGCATACGGCTGTCGAGTACTGAAGCCTGCACGCCCCTGTTATTTGTAACAGCTGTACTTATCGCCGAATTCAGATCCAGGGATTTCGTAGTCTGAGCATTGCCACTGTTTAGGGAAAGCAGCAAAGCAATTACCGCCACACCTTTTATTTTTGGCTTGTAACCGAAGCCTCTCTCAAAATAGTAATATAAGATTGGAAGCACTACGAGAGTTAACAAGGTTGCTGTTATAAGCCCCCCAATGACAACCGTAGCTAATGGCTTTTGTACCTCTGCGCCCGCCCCTGAGCTAAGTGCCATCGGAAGGAAACCAAGCGATGCAACTGATGCAGTCAATATAACCGCTCTTAGTCTTGCCTTAGTGCCTTCATGTATTCGTTTATAGATATCATTCATTCCTTCCGCTTTAAGTTGATTAAAATAAGCTATGAGCACGATCCCGTTGAGTACAGCCACCCCAAACAGGGCAATGAACCCTACACCGGCAGAGATACTGAACGGCATGCCGCGCAGCCAAAGTGCAAAAACGCCACCTATAGCTGATAATGGTATTGCTGTAAATATAAGTATGGATTGCTTTATAGATTTGAATGTGAAGTAGAGCAATACAAAAATCAAGGCAAGTGCTACAGGCACAGCGATCATTAGGCGCTTGTTCGCCTGTACAAGGTTTTCAAACTGTCCCCCGTAGGTGATATAGTATCCGGACGGCAGCTTAAGGTCACTGCCCAGCTTATCCTGTATTTTGCTTACTACCGATGCTACGTCTGCCCCACGTACGTTAAATCCAACAACTATCCTCCTTCGCCCATCTTCACGGCTTATCTGCATTGGCCCGTCTTCATATTTAATATCGGCGACCTGTTCCAGGGGAATCTGGCTTCCGGAAGGAAGCGTGACATATAGTGATTTAATATTAGTAATATCCTGACGGCTCTCCTCTTCCAAGCGCACCACCATATCAAATCGCTTTTCGCCCTCGTAAACTACCCCTGCAGCTTCACCTGCAAAGCCCATACGGATAACCCTGTTAAGGTCGCCCACATTTAGCCCGTATAGTGCAAGCTTGTCTTTGTTGTAGCGGATGGTAATTTGAGGAAGGCCTGCGACCCTTTCCGCTTTTGCATCGGCAACACCGGGAATTCCTTTTATCATTTCAGTAATTTCGTCCCCTTTGCTGACAAGCATAGCAAGATCTTCCCCGAATATTTTAATAGCTACATCACTTCGCACCCCTGTCATAAGCTCGTTCATACGCATCTGCACAGGTTGCGAAAACTCAGTAATTGCTCCAGGAATTTCCTCAAGTGCCTCCTCCATCTTTTCCATGAGCTCCTCCTTTGTTTCAGCGGAAGTCCACTCATTCTTATCTTTAAGGATAATTATCATATCCCCGGCTTCTATCGGCATAGGGTCGGTCGGGATTTCCGCGCTACCGATCTTGGTCACAATCATTTTTATTTCCGGGAATTTGTCCTTCAATATTTTTTCAGCTTTAGTGGTTGCTTCGATCTCCTGCGAAAGGGAGCTACCGGAAGCGATAATAAGGTGTGTAGCCACATCACCCTCATCTAGGGTAGGGATAAATTCGCCACCAAGGGAATTGAAGATTAGCAGGGATATAGCAAACAGAACCGCAGAAAATCCAATGATAATCCCCTTAATTTTTAAGGCCTTGTCCAAAAGTGGCTGGTAGAGATTATAGATAGCGGAAATGATCTTATCGCTGAAATTAGGCTTGTGCCCGGTTTCTTTCTTAAGTACTAGAGCGGTCATCATCGGCACATAGGTCAGCGAAAGGATGAATGCACCAAGAATAGCAAAGGAAACGGTTTGCGCCATAGGCCCGAACATTTTGCCCTCGACACCGACAAGGGCAAGTATCGGAAGGTAAACGATAAGTATTCTTAATTCCCCGAACGCAGCACTGCTACGGATTTTTGAGGCAGCTGTAAAAACTTCCTCATTCATCTGTTCAGCAGTAAGCTTCTGCTTTTTCCTGACTTCCAAGCGATGGATTATGGCTTCTACGATAATAACTGCCCCATCAACGATAATACCGAAGTCAATTGCCCCCAGGCTCATAAGGTTGCCGCTGACGCCAAATAGCTTCATCATGGAAATGGCAAATAGCAGCGCAAGCGGGATCACCGAAGCAACAACAAGCCCTGCACGCCAGTTGCCCAACAAAAGCACAAGGATGAACACAACGATCAGTGCGCCCTCGATAAGGTTTTTCTGCACAGTCCCAATGGCATTGTCAACCATTTTAGTCCTGTCAATAAAAGGCTCGATGGCAACACCTTCAGGAAGGCTCTTCTTTATCTGCTCCATTTTTTCCTTTACCCGCTCTACGACCTGGCCGCTGTTTTCCCCTTTAAGCATCATCACAAAGCCACTTACTTCTTCGCCTTTCCCATCTTTGGTCACCGCTCCATATCGGATGCTGCTTCCTATCTGGACTTTTGCTACATCCCTGAT
Source organism: uncultured Bacteroidota bacterium (assembly GCA_946887345.1). Next base: position 7,567 of record CAMPKR010000084.1, read on the forward strand.
CAGGATGGGAATACCGTTGACATTCTTTATAACTATTTTATTAATGTCATCAATACCGCTGACCATGCCTATACCTCTTATAAAATAGGCATAGGGCTTTTTATCTATGTAGGCACCACCTGTATTTTCATTGTTGGCTTCCAGCGCTTCGAATATCTCTGAAACGGTCGTGTTCATGCTCCTGAGCCGATCGGGCTGTACGGCAATCTCATACTGCTTGAGCATACCGCCCAATGTATTTACTTCGGCCACACCCTTCGTGCCGATAAGCTGTGGTTTAATGATCCAGTCCTGTATGGTACGCAGTTCTGTAGCATTATATTTTTCTTCATAGCCTTTCTCAGGAAACACTACGTATTGGTAGATTTCGCCAAGACCTGTACTAATAGGCGACATTTCGGGCGTTCCCAAGCTCTTGGGGATGATTTCTTCAGCTTCCTTAATGCGTTCTGAAATTTGGGCCCTTGCCCAGTAAATATCTACATCTTCCTCAAATACCACAGTAACTACGCTCAGCCCGAAACGGCTAATCGACCGGAGTTCTACGACTCTAGGGATCGCTTTTACGGACTGTTCGATGGGATATGAAATAAGCTGCTCGACCTCCTGTGTCGCCAGTGTCGGGGAACTTGTAATTATCTGGACCTGGTTGTTGGTAATATCCGGAAGCGCATCGATAGGCAGGTTGTACAGCGAGTATGTCCCGACCGCTACGAGTGCCACTGTAAACAGCCCAACAATGAATTTATTGTTGATGCTGAAATGAATGATCTTATCTAACATCTATTGTATTTATATAATGATTACTGAGGTCTTGACCTCTCTGGGTAAAAGCCAGGCGGCTTTGGCCGGCTTATCGCCGGCAAATCATTACAATAATTGAGGCGGCTGCCAGATGGAGCCGTGGAAATCAGAATTTACCGATTGATAAGAGTTGGATGTTTCTCTGTTAATCTCTGGATCAATATCGAGCAAATTAAACTCATAAGGAGTATGGAGCACTATAGCGGCAACACAGGTTCCACAAACACAAAAAGGTGTGCATAACTCCATAGTGTGATCGTGCTCACCATGTTTTTCTGAAGCACCATTATGGTATGAGGCCTCCAGCACGTGCGATTCACTGCATGGTAGCACCATAAGGCCCAGTAGGTACACTGAGAAAAGAATGGTGAATATGTGCCTGAAACTTTTCACTATTGGTA
>CAMPKR010000085.1 GCA_946887345.1 uncultured Bacteroidota bacterium
CAAGCATACACAAACTTACAATATATGAAAAACTATTGAATTTATTGAAATTATCTTCATATAGCAAAATCGAGCAATTAGCCTATTTTTTATTTGTTGATAGACCTCAGTAGCGCTATCTTGTGGCCTCTTAAAAAAACTTTATGAAAAAAATAGTACTTCTTACAACCGCTATCGTAACAAGCTTTAGTGGTTTTGCGCAAAATCGCAGCGCCGCAACTCCATCCGGCCAAAAAGCCATTTCTTCTATTCCTTCCTTCAATGTTGGAAACACTTTGGGAAAGTCTACAGCCGAAGGTGACACTTTCGCTTTCACCCACATTACTACCGGTGATACAGTTACTTTTTACTACGTAGGTGGCTCTCCATACGACAGCGGATACCTGAATGGTACCAATGCCTATGATGATAAAGCATTTGCTGAGCGTTACGATTTTTACAGCCCTGACAGCTCAATAAAGGTTGCTGGTGTTATCTCCCGTTTTGGTGGTACATGGTCACAGAGTTCTACGAATACTGTTACATTCAAGGTTTGGACTCAAGGCCCCAAAACAGCTATTACCGGTAACCCTCTCTATTACTGGAGTGGTTTCCCTAATACAGAACTGGCTTCCGAACAAGTTGGTATTACGCAGCTTCGTATGGGCGTAGGTTCTGCCCCTGATACTCAAAAACTTACGTGGTTCACTACTCCTACTAACTACCTGAATGATTCATTCTTTGTTGGCTATCAGTTGAACTACACCTTCGCTTCTGCGAATGGCGATACTATCGCTCTGTATGGCGACCAGCAAGGTGAAAGGAATGACGCTGTACCTTTCACTGTTCAGAATGGCGACACCATCTGGCAGGTAAGGAATGCTACCCAGTATTCGGACAACACATGGAACGACAACTTCCAGGTTGCAACTAATCTTTACCACAACCTGGAAATTCTTCCTGTATTCATCGTGCACATTACAACGGGCGTTAACGGTATCAGCAAGAACAACTTTACCTTGTTCGGCAACTATCCTAACCCTGCTACCAACAGCACCAATGTAAAGTATGCGCTTAAAGCAGCTACTACCGTATCTGTTTCAGTAATGGATGTTACAGGCCGCGTTATCAGCACGATCAACGAAGGCACAGTAGCTTCCGGTGACCATGAAGTGACTATACCAACCAGTCAACTGGCTGCAGGTAACTATGTTTATGTTATCCGCACGGGCGAAGGTGATGCAATGGCTGCTCAATTTACTGTAGCGAAGTAATACCGCGCTAAGTAATTAACTCTATATTAAAGAGCCCCCGTTTTTTTAACGGGGGCTCTTTCTATTTTAGCCTTTCATTTCCTTTGTGCCTCTCTCCATCTCTGTTCGTCTTCTTCTCCATATTTTTTTGCAATGCTTCTGTGAGGTCCACACCAGTCTGGTTGGCAAGGCATAGCAGCACCCACAGTATATCGGCCATTTCATCAGCCAGGTCTTTTTCCTTATCGCTTTCTTTAAAAGATTGCTCCCCGTAGCGCCGCACCATTATACGGGCTAGCTCTCCCGTTTCCTCCACAAGGATACCCAGGTTGGTCAGTTCATTAAAATAACGCACTCCCACTGTTTTTATCCATTCGTCCACCTTCGCCTGCGCCTGCCTTATCGTAATATCCATGGTGCTAATATTTGTTAGTTTTCACAAAATAACAGAACTTCCACCTTCTCTAAAGAAAAGCATAGAAAAAACATGCAATCATTCGCATCGGATACAGAAGCAGCAAATGCGCTAAAAGGCAAATACGAAGAACTTAAGAAAGCGATAGGCAAAATAATAGTGGGCCAGGAAGATGTGGTCAACAAACTCATCATCTCCATCCTCTGCAATGGTCACAGCCTGCTGGTGGGTGTTCCCGGTCTTGCTAAAACCCTGCTGGTGAAAACAGTAGCGGACGCTATGCACCTGTCGTTTAAGCGTATCCAGTTCACACCCGATCTGATGCCAAGTGATATTACCGGTGCGGAAATACTAAATGAACAGAGGCAGTTCAGCTTCCTGAAAGGACCGATCTTCGCCAATATCATCCTTGCCGATGAAATAAACCGTACTCCGCCAAAGACACAGGCTGCCCTGCTGGAAGCTATGCAGGAACGCAATGTTACTACCGGCGGCGTACTGTATAAGCTACCTGCTCCTTTCTTTGTACTGGCTACACAGAACCCGATTGAGCAGGAAGGTACCTACCCCCTGCCCGAAGCCCAGCTCGACCGCTTTATGTTCCAGATATGGCTCGACTATCCCAGCTTTAGCGAAGAGGTAGATATCGTAAAGAATACCACCGGCATGATGGATACAGAATTGCCAAAAGTTCTATCTGCCGAAGACATACTTTATTTCCAGGATCTTGTACGTCGCGTACCTGTACCTGACAATGTACTCGAATATGCCGTAGGGCTGGTACACAAAACCCGTCCGTCTTCACCAAATGCACCGAGCGCCACAACCCAATACGTTTCTTACGGAGCAGGACCACGCGCTTCCCAGTACCTGATACTGGGTGCTAAGTGTCACGCGCTACTCAATGGCAAGTACTCACCGGACATTGAAGATGTACAGGCAATGGCGATTCCCGTTTTGCGCCACCGTGTAGTGAGAAACTACAAGGCAGAAGCAGAAGGCATATCGCAGGAAAACCTGATAAAGCAATTACTCTAAGCCCCCTGGCTCCCTAAAGGGGAATGTGCCATTGTGCAAATTCTGAAATACTACTGTATGGAAAATATAGAAGCAAAGAAGAAATTTCTCAGGGAAGAATATACTCCGATGCTGTCTGCCCTCAACCCGGATGCCGGAAGGCTTTGGGGAAAAATGAATGTGCAGCAGATGATAGAGCACATGAGCGACTATGTTCGCATCGGCAGTGGCCGCACACAGGCAGAAATAGTAATCCCCGAAGAACATTTGCCTAAAATGCAGGCTTTTTTAATGACGGAAAAGCCGTTTCGCGAAAACACGCCGAATTCATTAATGCCCGATGAGCCACTGACAGTACGACATGCTGATATAAAAGACGCCATACAGGAATTACAGGAAGAGATCAACTACTTCTTTGAAGTTTTCAGCAGTACACCGGACTTTAAGGCGATTCACCCTTTCTTCGGTCAGCTAGACTTTGACAAGTCCGTACAGATGTTGCACAAACACGCCTGGCATCACCTGAGGCAGTTTGGGGTGAGCAATTAATTATTTCTCAAGAACGTAAGCATAGCACTTAGCCGTAGAGTCTTCTATGCTCGCAAACATCTTGGCCGAGGCTAGCATTTTATCGCGATACTGCGCAGCATCAGCGCGCGATACGGTTGTAAACAAGGCACCAAATCTTCCATTGGCTTCTGCGGCAACCTTACTCCAGTCAGCATCCCAATTTCGCAGCTGTGCCCCGGCAAGTGTAAACCACCGCTGTTTATCGGGGTGTATTTGTGTATAGTAAGTAAATGCCGGAACAGATCCATGGGAAATATTAACCTGTTCACCTCTTACTGAATTGTCTTTCATCAACTGCATCGCCCGCGTTATCTCCTCGTTGTAAAAAGGCTGCCGCAGCAATTTCCTTTCTACATGCATTAGTCCGAATAACAATGCTAACCCTCCCAACACATACTTCAGGAAAGCCGGCCTCAGGCTCATCAATACATCAATTGCATAGGCGATCACCACCAGGAACAGGGGCATCATAAACAATGCAACCCTGGGTATAAGCGAAAATTCATTAACAGCGCTTGCTACCAGCGTAAAAAAAATCGGCAAAACTACCAGTAAGCCTTTTCGGGTATTCTTGTATATGAGCAGAATGCTGCCAAGCCCCAGCAGGCTGTAGTTAAATAATTTTGCCATAGCATGGTAGCCGCTGGAAAGACTTATTAGTTCTGTAATTACATACCAGTTATGCTCGAATTCACGGGCAGTAGTAGGTGTAGCTACCAAAAAGAAATTAGCGTGGTAGTTTTGCAGGTACTGGGAATGTGCCTGGTCGCGCAAAAGAAGTATATAATAGAGCCCAAACTCCACGATCCAGATCCCGGCCACCAATGCAAACGGAACGATCTTACTATATTTCTTCGATTCCCTGCATTGCCAGAAATAGTAACCGCCAACTCCCGCCAGAGCAAATACAGAGGGCATTGCGCTAATAATAGCCAGCGTACCTATCAGCAACCAGTTCAGTACAAACTTTTTAGTCTCAGTCTCCGTTATACTTATCTTTAGCGCAGCATATATCACCAGCAGCACCACCAGTGCATCCGACATATATTGCTTTACTTCGGTGGAATACCTGATGAAAAAGAACCCTCCTGCGAAGAGCATCAGGGGGTACCATATTATTCTCAGCTGAACATATTCTTTCAGCACCAGCATAAGCATGATCAACACACCAAAACTGCAAACCAATGGATATGACTTCAGCGCATACTCACTGAAGCCGAAAAGAATAGTGGTCAGCTTCTCCACCCATAAAAAGAAAATAGGTGCATACTGCTCATAGCTGAGTGGTTTAGTCAATGCACCGAAATCACGCTCATATAGGTTGCGCGCTATATTAGCTTCATCTATGATGAGGTTGCGGTTTTGCAGCCAAACGACAATCCTGATAACCACGCCGAAAAGAATAACAGCTATGGCCAGTAAATAGAGTAATCGCTCTGTCCTATTTAAGGATTTATAATAACTCATTGCAGTACTTCTTTAACACGCTAATTCCTTGTAAATATTATAAATTGCATCCATTCGCAAAAGAAATCGAGGAAATAAATAAAATAGTATGTCTGTTAAACAGCTTAAAAATTACGCTGAGGGAAAATGGATCGCAGCAAAGGACGGGGATCAGCTTTTTAATGCCATTACCGGCGATGCGATATATACGGCTTCCAGCCAGGGATTGGATTTTGGAGCCATGATGAATTATGCACGAAAGGTAGGTGGCCCTGCCCTGCGAAAACTTACTTTTCATCAACGTGGCCGTATGCTTAAGGCACTGGCTATGTACCTGATGGAGCGCAAAGATTATTTCTACCAGATAAGCTCATACACGGGAGCTACCAAAGTTGATTCGTGGATAGATATTGAAGGTGGCATCGGCAACTTATTTGCTAATGCCAGCCTGCGCCGCCAGTTCCCTGACGAGCGCTTCTATGTTGACGGTGAGGCAGCGAAACTTTCTAAGAACGGCACTTTTATTGGTCACCATATCATGGTTCCCCGTGAAGGTGTAGCTATCCATATCAATGCTTTCAACTTCCCCGTATGGGGCATGCTGGAAAAGATAGCTGTAAACCTCCTGGCCGGTGTTCCGGCTATAGTAAAGCCTGCAACGCTTACCTCCTACCTCACAGAAGCTGTTTTTGAAGAGATCATCAAGTCCGGCATTCTGCCCGAGGGTTCTTTGCAGCTGATCTGCGGTTCTGCCCGCGGCATCCTCGATCATATCGAAAACGGCGACGTGGTTACTTTCACAGGTTCTGCATCTACTGGCCAGCAACTGAAAGCCCATCCACGTATTGTTTCTGAAGCGGTTCCTTTTAACCTGGAAGCTGATTCGCTCAACTGCTGCGTACTCGGTCCTGACGTAAAGACCGACATGCCGGAGTTCGACATCTTCATAAAAGAAGTAGCGCGGGAGATCACAACCAAAGCCGGTCAAAAATGTACAGCAATACGCCGTATCATTGTTCCTGCCGATAAAGTAGAGGACGTTCAGATAGCTCTTGGAAAAAGATTAATGGGAACTACTATAGGCGATCCTTCAGTAGAAGGCGTTCGTATGGGGCCATTGGCAGGCATATCCCAGCGCGAGGAAGTACACGAAAAAGTAATGCAGCTGGCTAAGTCCCAGCAGATAGTGATCGGCGACCTGGATAATTTTGAAGTAGTAGGTGCCGATAAGAAAAAAGGCGCATTTTTTGCTCCGCTTGTGTTCCTGAATACAGATCCATTCAAAAATACTGACTGCCACAACGTAGAAGCCTTCGGACCAGTGTCTACCATCATCCCATACAACGGCCTGGATGAAGCTATAGAGCTGGCCCGGATGGGTAAAGGCTCACTGGTGTGCTCGCTCATCACTCACAACGACGACATCGCCCGCGATTTCGTCCTCGGTGCTGCAAGCATGCACGGGCGTATCCTTATTCTTAATAACGATTGCGCTAAAGAAAGTACGGGCCACGGCTCACCAATGCCTTTGCTGGTTCATGGTGGCCCCGGTCGTGCAGGTGGCGGCGAAGAGATGGGCGGTAAACGCGGCGTGCTCCATTACCTGCAGCGCACAGCTATACAAGGCTCCCCAACTACCATTGGCCGTGTAACGAGTGTCTACCAGCAAGGTGGAAAACAGAACGAAACCGAGATTCACCCCTTCCGCAAGCATTTCGAAGACTTGCAGATAGGCGATACCGTCATCACTCACAAACACACCGTTAGCGAAACAGATATCACCAATTTTGCCAACGTCAGCGGCGATAATTTCTATGCCCACATGGATGCCACCTCCCTGGAAGGCACCATTTTCGAAGGTCGCGTAGCACACGGCTACTTTGTGCTGTCAAAAGCAGCAGGTCTCTTTGTTGACCCGAAGAAAGGTCCGGTACTACTCAACTACGGCATAGACGAGGCCCGCTTCACTAAGCCTGTTTATCCGGGCATGACTATAGGTGTGAAGCTCACGGTAAAAGAAAAAGTAGACCAGGAAAAGCGAACAGAGGATGATATAGCTAAGGGCATCGTAAAGTGGCTCGTAGACGTCTACGACGAAACAGGAGAAACAGTAGCGATTGCCACCATCCTTACCATGGTGAAGAAAAGAAATCAAGACTAATGGTCAAGTTCCTTGCCATAGTTCTTGCCTTGTGCTTCATCCCCTTTATTATTATCTCCAAAGCCCAACAGCTAAGGGACGGGAAACAGGCCCGGGTACGCTATTTCATCTTTGTATTTGTAGTGATACTGCTGATATTGGCGCTGATTAGAACGATATAAAAAAAGCCCCGCTAAAAGACGGGGCTTTTTTACCTCTTTTTCACATTAAATCAGATATTTGCAAAAAGAACATTCCCAATGCAGCACCCTGACGGATATGTAAGAGCCGACGTAGAACACGGAATTGCTACCATAGAATTTTATCATCCGGCAAGCAACTCTCTGCCAGGGCATATACTTAGCGATCTCGCTAAAACGATCAATGATATTGGCATTGAGGAGAAAGTGAAGGTGATCGTACTGAAAAGCCATGGCGACAGGGCTTTTTGTGCAGGCGCCTCTTTTGACGAGTTGGTTGCTATTGGCAATGAGGACCAGGGAAAAGTTTTCTTCAGTGGTTTCGCTAATGTCATCAATGCTATGCGCAAATGCCATAAGCTGATCATTGGCCGCATACAAGGTAAGGCTGTAGGTGGTGGTGTTGGGCTTGCGGCAGCTGTGGACTATGCAATAGCCAACGAAGAAGCCTCTGTAAAACTTAGCGAACTGGCCGTAGGTATAGGTCCTTTCGTAGTAGGCCCCGCAGTGGAGCGCAAGGTAGGCACTTCCTGTTTTTCGCAGCTGGCTATCGATGCCACCGGCTGGCGCTCAGCTGAATGGGCTAAAAAACACGGCCTCTACGCTGAAGTGCATAAAACAGTAGAAGAACTCGATAATGCAGTTGATGACCTCGCCGAACGACTCACACACAGCAGTCCCGACGCTATGGCCAACCTGAAAAAAATATTCTGGCAGGGAACAGATAATTGGGATAAACTGCTGTCAGATCGTGCAGCTATTAGCGGCAAGCTGGTCCTAAGCGATTTTACCCGGAACGCCATCAACAAATTCAAAGCAAAAGCATAAAAAAAATAACCCCGCAATAGCGGGGTTATTTTTTTAATAGCTCTTTTATTGCCAGGGCAACAAATTTCATATTACCCACTGTATATCGTTTCCACATTCTTCCCGGCTCCTGCATAAACCTGTAAAGCCACTCCAGTCCTGTTTTCCTGTAGAAAGCCGGTGCACGTTTCTTGAGCCCGGAGTAAAACTCATATGATGCCCCAAGCAGAAGGAACAATACTCCTTTCTCGTATCCCCTGTTTCGCAACTCTTTATCTATCTCCATGGCCATTAACTCCTGCTTCGGAAAACTCAAACCAAGAAATACATACTGCGATCCATTACTCATAATTGCATCACAAGCCTCCCTTACAAATTCGGCTATATAAGAAGTATCACCTGCATCAAAAAATTTCGGCACCAGGCTATTGCAATTCGCATAGTCATTCCGAAACATTGCCGTCATTTCTTCCCACGGCAGGATAAATGTTACAGGTATATTTTTTTGTTTCAATCTCTTCCATAATTCCGGGAAAAGGTCGCTACCGGTAAGCCTGCTTTCCAACTTCCTGCCTTTCATCCTGCCCAGCCAGACTATCGGCATGCCGTCGGGTAAAATATATGCAGCCCCGGAGTAAAAATCCCTGATATAATGGTACCTGGGCTCAGCATAGCTCACCATCATATGAGCATTGGGCGTAACCACGAAATCATTGTGCCTGGAATTGGCTCTATCGGCTATAACATATTCTGCAACTTCGGCCACAGAAGCTGCTGAAATAAATTCAAGCCCGAACAATTGAACCTTTGTTAAACTCATCGAAGAGAAATAGACAAGCACTCAAAAATACCTTTAAAACCCCAATAAACACTTTTAGGATAAAGCCTCGT
>CAMPKR010000086.1 GCA_946887345.1 uncultured Bacteroidota bacterium
AGTGCTGACCAGCAGGAACGCAGTCGGCATCAATGAGGAGCAAATGGCTGTGAGCGGCGTGCTCCAGCGCCCTGCTCAGCGCAAATTTCTTACCCGGATAGCAGCGTTCGTCTTCAGGAAGAATGGTTACATGCCAGAGATTATCATATTGTTGTTCCAGTTGCTGAAGGACAGCTTCAGTATTATCCTCAGAGCAATCGTTGACAACAATTACTTCAAACAATGGTTTCCCCGCGGGGGAAGTGTATCTTTGCGCCATTATTTCCGGCAGGTTTTGAAGCAGATTAGGAGCTTCGTTCCGGGCGCAGATGATGACAGAAACGGGCCTCAGTTCTCCGGCCGACGGAACAGGGGTTGGAAACGAAAGCACTTTGATAAAAAACCTGAAAGCAAAAAAGCACTGTATCGCAACAGTGGCTGCCAAAAGCCATAAGAGGACGGTGCCCAACACGCCCGCAAGATAGTTAACAGTTTGCAGTTTACGGTAGCAGTTGGCAACAGTTGTAGCAGAATAAAATGGAATTTGAACTAAAAGGAAAAGACAGTAACAGCAAGGCAAGAGCCGGTATAGTGAGCACAGCACACGGGCAAATAGAGACCCCCATCTTTATGCCCGTTGGTACCGTTGGCAGCGTGAAAGCTGTGATGCAGCAGCAACTGAAAGAGGAAATAAAGGCACAGATCATCCTGGGTAACACCTACCACCTCTACCTGCGACCGGGAACAGAAGTACTGGAGGCCGCGGGAGGACTGCATAAATTCAACGGCTGGGACAGGCCTATACTTACTGACAGCGGTGGCTACCAGGTGTTCTCGCTGGCGGCCAACCGGAAGCTGAACGAAGAGGGTGCAACATTCCGTTCACACATTGATGGCTCTAAACATCTCTTTACGCCGGAGAAGGTGATGGACATACAACGCAGCATAGGTGCCGATATTATTATGGCCTTTGATGAATGCCCACCCTACCCTTCGGACTATAGCTATGCGCAGAAATCGATGGAACTGACCCACAGGTGGCTGGTGCGTTGTGTGCGCGGGCTTGCGGATTCGGAGCCTAAGTATGGTTATGAGCAAACACTCTTCCCGATAGTACAAGGCAGCACCTATAAAGACCTGAGAAAGGCTTCGGCGGAATTTGCTGCTGCGATGGAATGCGAAGGCAATGCGATAGGTGGCCTTTCGGTAGGCGAACCTGAGGAAATGATGTATGAAATGGCAGCACTCTGCTGTGAGTACCTGCCGGAAGACAAACCACGATACCTGATGGGTGTAGGCACACCCTGGAATATACTTGAGAATATAGCGCTGGGTATAGACATGTTTGACTGCGTGATGCCGACGCGTAACGGGCGCAATGGAATGCTCTTTACAGCCAAGGGTGTTATTAACATAAAAAACAAGAAATGGGCCACAGATTTTAGCCCCATAGATGAGGACATAGATTGCACAACAAGCAACACCTATAGTAAGGCATACCTGAGACACCTGTTTATATCAGGAGAGATCTTAGGATTACAGATAGCGAGTATACATAACCTGGCTTTTTACCTGCATTTGGTAAAACAGGCGCGTGCGCATATTTTGCAGGGAGATTATAACAGTTGGAAAAATGAAATGCTACCGCAGCTAAAGCAACGCCTGTAGGCAGCGGAACATAATATGAAGAAATTCGATTGGTATATAATTAAGAAGTTTATAGGAACCTTCCTGTTCGCTATAATGATCATGGCTGTGATCTCGTGCGTGATAGACATATCGGAGAAGATGAATGACTTCGTGGAGAAGCGCGTACCGCTGATGCAGATCCTTATTTATTTCCGGAATTTCATTCCGCACATTATTGCCCTGCTGTTTCCTTTATTCATTTTTATCGCAACAATCTTCTTTACTTCGAAGATCGCATACAAATCCGAGATCATTGCCATACTGGCTTCGGGAGTATCGTTTCAGCGATTTCTAAGACCGTATATGATAGGGGGACTTTTGCTGTGTACTATATCGCTGGTGGCCAACCACTATGTAGTGCCGGTAGCCAATAAACAAAGGCTAGCCTTCGAGGACAGGTATATCCACTTTATACCGGAGAGCTCCGACCAGAACATACACCTGCGGCTGACCAAGAACCTGTATATCTTTTTACAGAACTATAACTATAAGCAAAACAGCGGCAGCCGCTTCACGGCTGAAACAATAGAAGGCACCCTACTGAAGGAAAAAATATTTGCGGACCGTATCAGCTACGACTCAGTAAAAAAAATATGGACACTGTATAATGTGACCGTAAGGAAAAATGACGGACTTAAGGAGGAGCTAATTTCGCTGAACGAACTGAAACAGAAGTATCCTTTTACCCCCAAAGACCTGGATGAAGACGAGGGTGTAAAGGAAGCACTGACCAGTCCGCAGCTTACTAAATATATAGCCAGGGAAAAGCTACGCGGACGTGAAACACTCAACTTCTTCTATATAGAGAAATACAGGCGTACAGCCCAACCCGTCGCGGGAATGATAATGGTAGTGATGGGCGCCTGCATAGCCAGCCGGAAGATAAGAGGCGGTAGCGGCCTTCACCTGGCACTGGGTATAGTACTGAGTGCCATCTACATAATGATCATGCAGTTTGCCACCACCTTTTCTACCAATGCCGGCATTAGTCCGTTGCTGGCTGTATGGATACCGAATATAGTCTTTGCTATAGTTGCCTTCTTCCTGCTACGCAGGCAGATAAGGTAACAGAAAAGATGTAATTTTATAAAGATCAGTTCCCCGATGAAAAGCAATGCCTGGAAATATACTCTGCCCTTCAGCATTTATTTAGCTGCATGGGTGAGTTTTACAAGTACCGGTGTAGCCAGCTGGCTGCCGGTGATACTGGGTTTTGTGATCATCCACCTGGCAGAACTGATGGTACCTGCAGATCAGAGTAACCTATCGGAGGAAGCTGAGCAAACAGCGAAAGAAGACCGGAGTTATGACTATTTCCTGTACCTGTTTGTGGTAATGCAGTATGCAGGGCTGTTTATGTTCCTATACTCGATGGAAGAGCCCGGACTGGCAGTAAGCGACAGGATAGGCAGGATAGCCAGCATGGGTATACTCTGCGGAACCTTTGGCATCAACCTGGGACATGAGCTGGGCCACCGTGTAGACCCTGTGGAACAATGGATGGCAAGGATATCGCTGCTCAGCTCGCTGTACATGCATTTTATGATAGAACACAATAAGGGCCACCATAAGTATGTAGCCACTGAACAGGATCCCACCAGTGCCCGCTACGGAGAGAACATCTATACTTTCTGGTTGCGGAGCATGGTTGGTACATTTACCAGTGCATGGAGAATAGCAAAGAAAGATGAACCACGACTGCCGCGAAATGAGATGATATGGATGCAGCTGGGACATATAGCGTTTTGCCTGGTAATAGGCCTTTCGTTCGGATGGCAGATAATGGGTTATTTTATTATTGCGGCTGTAGTAGGCATACTATTACTCAATACCGTTAACTACATTGAACACTACGGACTGATAAGGAAGCAAACAAGTGGCAACAGCTATGAAAGGGCTATGCCCGGGCACAGCTGGAACAGCAACCATGTAATAGGCCGCGTGATGCTCTTTGAGCTAAGCAGGCATAGCGATCACCATTACCTGGCGAGCAGGAAATACCAATTGCTGAGACATCATGAAAACTCACCGGAATTGCCCACGGGATACCCCGGCAGTATGCTGCTGACACTGGTACCACCACTGTGGTTTAAAGTGATACATAAAAAAATGAAGGAGTATCAAAAGTGATGAAGGAATTATTTTTTATCGTTGCGATGGGATTTCTATCCTGCGGCCAACCTAATGAACAGGAAGGTACAAGGAGCACCACAATTGTCGCCGATAAGGCAGAAGTTCCACACACCGTGGCAGATACCGCAATGGCTGAAGAATATGCTATTGATGATCAGTACGCCAATTTCTACGTGGTGATAGCGGATACCGGCAAGAACTACTATGAACTGGACAAGAAGATGTACCAGATCAGCAAAATCCTGAAAATGGAAGTGGACACTATGAACCGCTACTATAACAAGGATAAAAAAGAAATAGTGGTAAAGGAAACCGACGAAGATGAAATGTACAGGGGTGAGTATTTCCCGCGGCGCTTTCCTTCAACACACCTGAGCCTGGAGCATTTAAAGATATATAACGAAGAGACCGACTGGCCAACTATGGTCCTGGTGGGCGGCATCTATGAAAGCAAGCGGGAGGCCGATAGCGTGCTTAACCTGATAAAGCCGCAAGCAAGCACGGCCCATGTGCGACTCTCCAAGCTCTACGTAGGCTGCATGCACTAAGATTATGGAATTCTTCGGAGTGTGCATCTGTAAAGAAAATGCACACTTATGCGAACACTCATTCTCCTTATAGGATTGCTTAACAGCACAATAGTTTCGGCACAAAAAGACTGCGTTAAATTTCTGCCTTACCCTAATGAAATTGATATGCTTATGTCCCCGGATGACAGCATATCTCCGATAAAGACATACAGAGGTGAGCTGGAAGCCTCAGGGTATAAATTGGGAGAGAAAGTGCTGGACTTTCGTTTTAATACACATTATAAGTACGGAGTAGACCTGGTAGACAATGAAAGGCCTAAACTACTGATAGCAGGAAGCTACACTTGCCCGGTCTTCAGGAACAGGATAGGATTGATCGACTCTCTCAACCGACAATACAGGGATAAGATAGATGTGTACATAGTGTATGTGGTGGAGGCACACCCCAACATTGACAAATGTCCTTACAGGGATTCAATCTGGATAACAGATCAGAACGTGAGGGAGGGCGTGCTGTATCCTCAGCCAACTACCTATCAACAGCGGATAGACCTGGCCAATATGATGAAGACCAAACTAGGCATTGAAACGACAATACTGGTAGATAACAGCAATAATGACTACTGGATGCATTTCGGGCCGGCACCTAACAACGCTTATCTATTGGATAAGAATGGGTTTGTAGTAGCCAAGAACACATGGGTAAACCATAGCATTATCAACTCTATTGACAGCTTCCTGGCAGAAGCAGGAGCGAAATAACTATTTGCGGCGGAAGAAAATGAAGCTGTTCTTCGAACCTATCTCTATAAGATCGGGATTAGATCGGAACTCCGCCGCCTTGTTGACACGACACACGTAAAATGTGGGTTTGTCGAGTGCAAGGCCGGGTAAGGAGTATCTGTCAACGGGTTTAGTGTTGACTGTTGGTGCTTTCTTTGTGTAGAATAAATGCGCGTAGCTATGGAAGCCCAAAGGATAAACGTAAACATCCTGCCCCACGAAAGATTTGTAATATTCTATACCGGGGCGCTGAGAATAGGCTTCAATTTTGGGTGTGAAATGTAGAATGAGCACCTGGGCAATGACAATTTGTGCCACACAGAGGACAAGGAGCGCCTTAGGCAAATTCTTATTGATCAATATGAAGGCAAAGACAATAGCGACAAAATATAGCAGACCCCAGAGAGCTTCAGACCAGTGCCAGGAAACTGCGGCCTGCATATCGGCAACAGCTACAGGATCATTAACATGGGTCGCGATCTCTTTGATATTTACTCCTACAACAGGTAGAGCAATAAAAATGACAGCGAAGATGATGCCGACTATAAGAAATAGTAGCCTAATCCATGACTTTAATTTCAGGCCGGTTGACTGGAGCTGATATATTTTAAGAGCGGCTAAATAGGTAAGGGGAAAATAGCACATGGAGGAATAGTGAACGATCTTCGTCTTTACGATAGAGAAAAGGATCAGGACAACACTGAAAAGTATCCACATCCATTTGGTGAAGTCGCGGGCGGGTTCGTTGTCGGTTGTCCGGGAGCGGGTGTATTGGAACAGAAAGATAGAAGCGGGGAAACAACCGAGCAGCAAGACTATGAAATGATAAAAGACGGGTCCGCCATGACCTGCATCTTCAGTAGAGAAGAGTTTGATCTGATATTTAACGAAACTATCAAGGAACCAGGTACCGTAGTCCCAGCCATGCACCAATATTGCCGCAGCTATCCATAAAAAGAAAGTGGCAGCGGCGACGAGGGCAATAATAAACAGATGAGGTATTTTGTATCCCCATAGGCCTTTATTGACCACCAGGTAAACCGCAAAACACAGCAATGCTATAAGTATAGCTGCAGGACCTTTAGTTAGCACGGCAAGGCCGAGGAACAAACCGGCGAGCGCGGCGTGCAAAGTCTTCTTTGAAGAGAAACGAAGCAAGTGTAACTGCAAGAAAGCAAGAAAAATAAAGAAGTTGAAAGTAGGATCGATAATACCCGACTTAAAATAAAAATGAGGTAACCAGCAGGCTGCATAGAGCAGCGTCCACCACAAAGCCATCTTCTCATTGACGATACGCTTGCCTATATAAAAGAGTGTAAGCAGCGTGATGATGCCTATAAGCGCGTTGGGAAATCTTGCCGCATACTCTCCTACCCCAAATACATTCATCGACAAAGCCTGCATCCAAATAAATAAAGGTGGCTTCTCCCAAAAAGGCTGGTAATCTATTTGTGGACGGAGATAGTCGCCGGTGGCTAACATCTCGCGGGCACATTCGGCGAAGTTGATCTCATCCCAGTCAAACAAATGTACATTGCCTAAAAAAGGCAGGAACAGTAGTGCCGAAATGAGCAAAATGAGTATGTATTTAAGGCTCGCCGACATTAATTAATCTCAGGCTTTTTCTTAAAAAACTTGGAACTGTGCCTGCGCAACAATGAAAGAATAGACACAGCAAACAATACACCAATGAGGCTACCTATATAAACATCGGCAAAGAAATGAGCCGATAAGTACATACGGGAATAGGCAACAGACAGGGCCAGGACAAAAAACAATATCCCCAAAGACCTGTACTTTAAAGGCAGCAGACAAGCCAATAAGCAAAACATCGCGAAGGCACCGCAAGAATGACCTGAGGGAAAACCATTATAGAAATCCTGTTCCCAACCCGGGAGTATGCGCACCCATTCTGCCTTTTTAAAGTATGTGAGTGGGCGCTCGGCATTAATTAATCTCTTAATAACCTGTGTGGCTAACGACGGCAGTACCGTACATGCGACGGCCGCGGTGACGTACCACCAATTCTGAAATGCAGGAATTGCCAGCAAGCCTACCAGTATTATTGCTATAACCAGCCCCTCTCCCATCATTGTAATAAAGGGAACAAAAGTATCCAGGAGAGGTAGGTGGTTTGTATTGAAAAACCTGAACAGCGATTCCTTATCACTTACACCAAGTGCAAGCCCTCCCGTTATTATCCAGAGGATGAATGGGATGAGGAAGTACCTGTTATATGATGAATATGGCGGCGTTTTCACAACTTTTCTTTTTGAGGAAATAGAGATTTGAGTTTTTTCCAAACCCGGCCATACCATTCCTTACTGAAGATCTGTGAATCGTTCCGGGCCTGCTGAATCAGCACAAAAGCGATAGGCAGCAGCATGGCTGTTGCCATCCACATACCCAGGAAAGGAGACATTGTGTCGGCGCGAGCCAACTCTTCGCCGCTACGGGAAGTAATATGGAAGACCACAAAGAAGCCTACAGCTATTACCAGGGGCATACCTATACCTCCCTTGCGGATGATGGCACCCAGCGGAGCACCTATCAGGAACAGTAAAATACAGGCAAAGGAAAGTGTGAACTTCCTGTGCCATTCTATCTGGTAGCGGATGAAATTCTCCTGTTGCGTTCTGCCGTCGATAGAAGACATATCAAGGAGGCCCTTAATGCTGCGAACGTTAGCCAATGCTAACTGTACCGTACCTGCCCTCAATGAATCCGGGATCATTTCAATGAAAGAGGTATCGAATTTTCTGAGGCTTCCCTTGTTAGCTCTCACTTTTTGAGTAAGCTCTTTACCGCCTTCATCCATCTTTAGCAAAAGCTGGTAAGGGCTAAGATAAGAGCCCACCGTTTTGGCTATTGTACGCTTCCTTCGCTTCATACTGTCAATGCCTTCGGCCAGCTGATTCACGTTCATCATCTGGTAAGCATTCTTAAACAGATCCTGGTTGGTGCGAGTTACTTTAAAGGAAGAGATGTCAAATATCTTATCCCAGGTCTCGAAGTGTAGTCTTGTTTGCGGTTTTTTAGCAGAGCCTTCCCGAAAGGATTGCTGCTCTTCATACCGCCAGCCATTTTTTAAGCGGAAGATCAGCGCCTGTTTATCTTCACTAGGTATCATCTCTCCCCTTTCTGCTATGATAACTTTATCATTTCCGAAGCCGGTGGACTGATCATATATGATGATATCCCTGATTGTTCTGCCATCACGATCCTTGCTGCCGACCCGGATGGAGAAACCTTTGATGTCATGATTGAACTGTCCGGCCTTGATATTGAAAGTCGGCTTTGAATTGCGCAGATCGTAAAGGAGCGATAGTGCCTTTAGATTGGCTACAGGAATAACATTGTTATTAAAAAGAAAGGCCCCGAAACTCACCAGGATCATAAAGAAAAGCAAGGGTCTCATGAACCTTAGCAATGAAATGCCTGAAGACTTGATGGCTACCAGTTCAAAGTTCTCGCCGAGGTTACCGAAAGTCATTATTGAGGCCAGCAACACGCCCAAGGGAAGAGCCAGGGGCACCATAGTGGTAGACATGTACATCAGCAACTGGAGTATCATGCCTACGCC
>CAMPKR010000087.1 GCA_946887345.1 uncultured Bacteroidota bacterium
ACATAACACACACCACTAAGCTATTTCACCTTCCTTTTGTCGTATCTTTACAAAATAAGCCGAAAGGAAATGCTGGTGGAGCCCTCCACTAAGATCTTTGAAATACTGTAAACCCGTTTGCCGCCGAAAATACAAGGCAAATAATTCTGAAATCCTGCACGTTAAGCTTGAATAATTAGCCTGTATAGAAAGTAAACTGGCTCGGAGCTCTTCAACAATAGTTAAACTAAAATTCAAGCAACTTAAACTATAGTTAAAGTATAGTTCAAGTAAAATTCAAACAAAATTCAAGTAAAATTCAAGTAAAAAAGTAGACAATCCAGTATTGACGCACCTTTCAGCTGGTTCAAATTTTCAAAAATTAAAGTAAAAAATTCCGGCGACTTCCGATATTTACCCCAATGGAACTCGCCTACATACACAAACAGGCCTTTGCCAACCTCGACAACGCACATACCCGCTTTGAGAAAGGCGAGTACGAGGGCTGTAGCTTTGAGAATTGCAGTCTTGCCGGCGCTGATCTTACGGCCTGCCGCTTCATTGATACAAAGTTCATTAACTGCGACCTGAGCAATGCAAAGATGGACAGGGCCAGCCTGCAGGATGTGGTCTTCACCGACTGCAAAATGCTCGGGATACAATTCGGCCAATGCAATAGCCTGGGCTTCGCTGCGCAGTTTAGTAACTGCCAGCTCGATCACTCTTCTTTCTATAAGATGGACTTGACAAGAGTGGTTTTCACAGCTTGCCGCATGCAGGCCGTTGACCTGGCGGAGACAAATATGAAAGGGGTAAGCCTCTACGACTGCGACCTGGCGGATGCGACCTTTGAGCGCACAGACCTGACCCAGGCCGACCTGCGCGGTGCTAAAAACTATATTATTGATCCGGATATCAACAAGCTGAAGAACGCCCGCTTCTCTATACCCGAAGTACTTGGCTTGCTGGCCAAATATTCCATTAAAATAGAGTAGCCCTACCACACCCTGTGTAACAGCCATTGGCGGATTGCAGATCAGCGCTAGTTTCGCTATTTTTAGCCAATAGTCTTTACCGTGTCACATTCGCATTTAAGAAAAGACAAAACCTGCCTGAACTGTGGCGCTGAGGTGGCGGAACGGTAACACTGGCGGCATATTAGCCTGACTCAGGTGATGGCAGCCCGCCAAATCGCGGCCTAAATGTACTTGCCCGTATAGCTCTCCTTCACTAGTTTCAAGCCTTCAGGCTTGCCCGCATATAGCAGTTCTCCTCCACCTGCTCCACCTTCCGGACCGATATCAATAACATGGTCGGCGCATTTTATTACATCGGTATTGTGTTCTATTACTATGATGGAGTGCCCTTGTTCCAGGAGCGCGTCAAAAGAGCCCAGGAGCTTTTTGATGTCATTCATGTGCAAGCCGGTAGTTGGTTCGTCGAAGATGAAGAGCACCTTTTCTTTCACCTTGCCTTTGCCGAGGAATGAAGCCAGCTTCACTCGTTGAGCTTCACCACCACTGAGTGTATCAGAGCTTTGGCCAAGCTTAATGTATCCGAGGCCAACGTCACTAAGTGGCTGCAGGGCGGCGGCGATGCGCTTTTCATCTTTGAAAAATTCTAAGGACTCATCTACGCTCATCTCCAGTATTTCGTACACATTCTTAGTACGGTAAGTCACTTCCAGCACTTCATCTTTGAACTTCTTCCCCTTGCAGGCCTCGCAAAGCAGATGCACATCTGCCAGGAACTGCATCTCTACTATCACTTCGCCTTCGCCTTTACAGGTATCGCAGCGGCCGCCGTCGGTATTGAAAGAAAAGTGCTTTTCTGCAAAGCCACGCATCTTAGACAGCGGTTGTTTAGTAAATAGTTTTCTTACATCATCCCAGGCCTTTATATAAGTTACGGGGTTACTTCGTGATGACTTGCCTATCGGGTTTTGATCTACCAGTTCCACATGGCCTATGCTATCCAGGTCGCCACCCAGGTATTTGTGCAGGCCCGGCCTGTCCACCCCTTCGCCGTAGTATTTTTGCAGGGCAGGGTAGAGGGTTTGTTTTACAAGCGTTGTCTTACCGCTTCCGCTAACACCTGTTACCACGCAGAGCACGTTCAGCGGGAAGTCTACATCTATATCTTTCAGGTTGTGCTGCCTGCAGCCTTCCAGCCTTATGCTGCCGTATGACTTGCGTTTGTGCTTTGGCGGATCTATGGTCATAGTCCCGCCCAGGTATTGGCCGGTGAGGCTTTTCTTATTCTTTATTATCTTTTCATACGGACCCTCTGCTACTACCTCGCCACCCAGGTGGCTAGCCAGCGGACCCATATCTATTATATGGTCGGCCTCACGCATCATCATTTCGTCGTGCTCTACTACTACTACGGTATTGCCCAGGTCTTTCAGAGATTTCAGCACGGATATTAGCCGCTCAGTGTCCCTGCTGTGCAGACCTATGCTCGGCTCATCCAGTATGTATAGCGAATCTGTCAGGTTGCTTCCAAGGAATTTCGTCAGCTGTATGCGTTGGCTTTCGCCACCGCTCAATGTGTTGGCGAGGCGGCTCAAGGTGAGGTAGCCAAGCCCTACATCTAGTAGCGTCTTAATGCGCTGGTTTATTTCTATCAGTATCCGCTTTCCTATTTCCTGCTCGTGTTTGCTTAGTTTGATATTATTGAACCATTGTGCCAGGTCGCTCGCGGGCATGAACATAAGATTGGAAATAGTGGCTCCGCTTACTTTCACATAGCCGGCTTCAGGACGGAGGCGTGTTCCCTTGCAGGTAGGGCAACTAGTACGGCCGCGATATCTTGCCTGGAGGACGCGGTACTGAACCTTGTACAGGTTCTGCTCCACCATTTTGAAGAAGTCGTAGATGCCACTCACTTTAGAGTTGCCATTCCAAAGCAGGTCATGTTCTGCTTCACTTAGTTCCATTACGGGTTTATGAATAGGGAAGTCGTATTTAGATGCGGTACGAATAAAGGAGTCTCTCCATTCGCTCATTTTTTCGCCACGCCAGCAGGCTACCGCACTTTCGTAGACGCTGAGTCTTTTATCGGGTATTACCAGGTCTTCATCTATACCCAGCACCTGGCCGAAGCCTTCGCACTGCGGACAGGCGCCGTAGGGATTGTTGAATGAGAAAAGATTGGGTGTTGGCTCTTCGAATACCATTCCATCCGCCTCAAAGCGGTTGTTGAAAACGTGAAGCTTCTTTCCGTCAGTTTCTACTATACATTCACCCTCGCTTTCATAAAAGCCCGTTTGTATACTGTCGCCCATGCGATGTATATCATCGTCTTCCCATTGTTCCTTTACTACTATACGATCTATCAACAGGTAGAGATGCTTTTTCGGAAGCTCACGCCCGCCAGCCAGCACTTCTTCTATGCGTATAGGTTTGTCATCAGCATCCGGTGCATATACACGGGTGAAGCCCTTCTGCATCAGTATGTTCAGCTCCTCATTTACAGAGCGGCCATAGCGGGTGACAAGGGGAACGATAAACTGGACTTTAGTGCCGATGGGCAGCTCTTTCACAAAATCTACCACATCGCTTACCGAATCTTTCTTCACCTCTTTGCCGCTTACAGGCGAATAGGTTTTACCCATGCGCGCAAAAAGCAGGCGCAGGTAGTCGTATATCTCCGTCATGCTACCCACTGTGGAGCGGGGTGTACGCGTTGTTACTTTCTGCTCAATAGCGATAGCAGGGCAGATGCCCCGTATAAAATCAACATCAGGTTTATCCATTCTCATCAGGAACTGGCGGGCATAAGCGCTGAGGCTTTCTGCATACCTGCGTTGTCCCTCAGCGAATAAGGTATCCATTGTCAGGCTCGATTTTCCAGAACCAGACACACCTGTTACCACTACCAGCTTGTTCCTGGGGATGGCTACATCTACATTCTTCAGGTTGTGCATGCGCGCACCCTTTATAAATATAGAATCGTCATTAGTACCATAGCTGTTGCCTGTGCTGGCATGCCTTACCTGCGGGCTGGAAATTCCTTCTACGTGCCCGGTACCGGGTACGCCTGTGTCATGCACTGCTTCTCCCACAGCGCCTTTGTCATCATCTATTTTCGGTTCAGCTTTCTTTCCGCTCAATTTCTTACTCCCGGTAGCTTTCTTCTTTTCGGCCATAATTTGCGTATGCGAAATTAAAGTATTTGAGACATGGAAAGCTTATATAGCTATAAAGCTATCCACATAGCGATTTTTGAATATGAGGAGTCTTGAGGAGATAATTACACAGTGTTGGCGCTTGTTTCGCCCTGGACACCCTACGAAAGCGATGGCTGACCGTTGCCTCACAATAAAATATTTGACCGGCTGATTTGCAGGCCAGTATGCAGTCCGCTCTATTAAATTGAGTACGTTCAGGTAATACCGAAGCGAAAACTTTAACAACACGGGAATGGCTTTTGTTAACGATTAGGCAAAAAAAGATCATTATGAAAAAAAGCGTTTTACTCCTTAAGACGATAGCTCTGAGCCTCTGCAGTATGCTTATTATGCTATCCTCCGCCCGCGCCCTTACATTTACGGCCGTGGCCTCCGGTAATTTCAGTAACTCACTTACGTGGGGTGGTACCGTCCCCCCATCCTTAGTGGCGGCTGACATCATTATTATCCCCAACGGTATCACAGTCAACCTGGACCAGGATGTATCCTTCACAGGTACAGCAACACTTACCGTGAATGGTACCCTTACTTCAGGCACATACACGTCTGCGCTCATCATGACGGCTGGCCAGCTTTCAGGTACCGGCTCCATTATAGTAGATAGCATGTCTACTGCACTGGTGAGCGGTATTACTTACACCGGTTCCATTACTGCTGATGCACTTACAACACTGGCAACTAATTTCAGCTCTGCTGCTACTATTACGGTAAACAACAGCCTGAATGTAATGGCCGGATTGCTGAATATTACTGACGGCAGCCTTACAATGGGTAATAACAGCACTATCGTTATAAACGGTGGTACTATCTCTGTTGGCGGTACAGGTACTATCGGCCTGAGCGGCAACTACAACGTAGTATATGAAGGTTCCTCTGCAAGTGCAGGTGTTGAGCTTTCAGGTACAGGTCTGCAGGATGTAACATTGGATCTGTCTTCTGGTGCTCTTACACTCACTTCAGATGTGAGCCTTGATGGTACATTGACACTTACTTCAGGAAACCTGATACTCAACAACAACGACCTGACTTTCGAAGCCAATGCAGATATTTCTGCGATGGGTACCGGTACTATCAACTCGAGCGCAGGGTCTGATATTACGATCAATACCACAAGCGGCTTCTCCGGCGACCTGACTTTCGGTACGGGTAACAATACCGTGAACAACCTGGCGATTAATCTTGGTAGCTCAAGCGCTAATGTTGATCTTGGTTCTGATATTAATATCAATGGAACACTTACGCTCGGCATGGGTACGCTTACACTGAACAGCAACGATCTTTCTTTTGCTGTAAATGGTAATGTGGCAGTGGCAGGCTCAGGAAGCATTGTGAGCACATCTAACTCTAACATCAGCATTACTTCCAATAACAGCTTTACAGGTGCGCTGAACTTCAGCTCTACAGGTAACACTGTTGGTACTCTTACCATCAACATGGGTAACAACACCAGCTCTGTAAATCTTGGTTCAGATCTGAATGTTAGCGGTACATTGAACCTTACTTCAGGTGATCTGAATGTTTGGGACAATAATCTTATGATCAACGCCGGCGCTACCGTAAATGGTGGTTCTGACAACAGCTATGTGATAACTGTAGGTGGTGGCCAACTTACAATGAACCTGGCAGCTAACGCTTCGCAGACTTTCCATGTAGGTACGGCAATGAACTACTCGCCTGCTATGATATCTGCCAATACAGGTTCTGTAACCAGCGATATCAGTGTGAGCCTGAGCGATACAGTTTATTCAAGCGGTACAATGGGTTCTGACCTCACTATCGACCGTTCACTGGTAAATGCTACATGGTTTATCACCAGCTCAGCAACCACAGGCCTGGATCTTGATCTGCAACTGATGTGGAACCTATCTATGGAAGTGAATGGTTTTGACCGTACACAGGCTTATATTTCACATTACATGGGTGGTAACTGGGACGTAATGGCCACATCAAGCGCCACTACATCGGGCAACCTTTATGTTCTTAACAGGAACAATGTTACTTCGCTTAGTCCGTTTACAGTGGCTGACGCTAATTCAGCCCTGAGTGTGAATAATACTTTAGCAAATGCGGGAGCTCAAACAACTATTTATCCTAACCCTGCCGCAGATGTGGTGAACTTCACTGCTCCCGGCAAGGTAACAGGCGTAACTGTGTATGATGTTGCAGGCCGCAAAGTGAAATCTATTGCAGCAGATGGTAGTAGCTTCTCAGTAAGCGAACTTACACCCGGATACTATAACGTACAGCTTACAGGAAAGGACTTCAGCGCTGTACAACATTTTATAAAGAAATAGTAAAGGCGGTTTTGCTATTTCTTTTCTAAAAAAGCTCTCCCGGATCAGCCGGGAGAGCTTTTTGTGGTATTTTACTTCGAAACCGTTGTCACAGTTATTGAAACCTCGCTGAGTAAGGTAACCCTGTTTAAACATCAGCTTGATGAAGGGGCAAAAAGTAAAAATTATATAAAGCTTTCCCGGTATCGTGTAACAACGCCGCGCCAGTGGCATGGTAGCTTTGTACTATAAAAAGTACGAAGATGAAACACACGTATAACATTGCAGGAATGACCTGCGGCAACTGCGTAGCGAAAGTGAAAAGTGAGCTGCTGAAATTACCGGAGGTAGAAAGTGCAGATGTACAATTGGCCTCGCCCCAGGCTACGATAACGATGCAGAAGCATATCTCAACGGAAAGATTGCAGGCCGTCGTCAGTAAGGCAGGGAACTACACTATCAGCGAAGAAGATGCAGGAATGCATCATATGGCTGCCACCGAAGACGAGGGGACAAATTCATATTTCCCGATCTTTTTAATATTCGCTTACATAGCAGGGGTTACACTGTTGGTGCAACTTGTTATGGGAAGGTTTATACTCATGGAATGGATGAGCCATTTCATGGCTGGTTTCTTCCTCGTGTTCTCGTTCTTTAAGGTCATGAATCTCAAAGGGTTCGCTGAAGGGTATCGCAGCTATGATGTAGTGGCAAAAGCAATACCTGCCTATGGCTTTATTTATCCCTTTATAGAGCTGGGACTGGGCATAGCTTTTCTTACACAATGGCAACCTTTGGCGACCAATATCGCTACGCTTATAGTAATGGGAGTCAGCGCGATAGGAGTAGTTCAGAGCCTTTTAAGAAAGAGCACTTTCCAATGTGCCTGCCTTGGTACAGTTATTAAACTTCCGTTGAGTAAGGTCACGTTATTTGAGGATCTGCTGATGGTATTGATGAGTATAATAATGATTGTTGGACTAGCGTAAAACAGGAGAGTAATGAAAAAGATTTTATTAATAATAGCGGCATTTTTTATTAGCATAGCATCATATGCCCAGCACGAGCACCACCAGCATACGCAGCCAGAGAAGCAGGTGACGAAGCCTGCTGCAAAAAAACCGGTGACAAAAAAGGCTACTGTAAGCAAACCCCTGCCTAAGAAAGCGGTTGAAGTGCCGCAGGCCGCAAAAGCGAAAGACACTGCAAAGGCTATGCCCGCACACGATCATTCGCAGCATAAGCAAGCAGAAGCAACAACAAGTGTAACGGCTACGCAGCCGGCAGAGCACACACAGCATGCCGGTCATGAAATGAACATGAGCCATGCTTATTCGCTAAGCCTGCCCATGAACAGGAATGGTAGCGGTACCGGCTGGTTGCCGGATAGTTCGCCTATGTATGGCTACATGGCGCACTCTAAAAAGTGGATGTACATGTTTCACGGCAACTTGTTCCTGAGATACAACAACCAGGACTTTTCGCAAAAAGGAATAAGGGGGGATGCAAAATTTGACGCGCCAAACTGGCTGATGGCAATGGGGCAGAGGCAGGTAGGAACAAACGGGCTGTTCCATTTTAATGTGATGCTATCTGCTGACGCGCTTACCAGTGGAAGAGATGGATACCCTTTGCTGTTCCAGACCGGGGAGACCTACCAAGGGAAGCCGCTGATAGACAGGCAGCACCCGCATGACCTGTTCTCGGAACTATCGGTGAGCTATGCACATAGATTATCTGACAAGGCAGATGTTTTTGCCTACCTCGGCTATCCCGGTGAGCCAGCGCTGGGTCCGGTAGCCTTTATGCACCGCCCATCGGCGCTGTATAATCCTGATGCTCCATTAAGCCACCACTGGGTAGATGCCACCCATATCACCTTTGGTGTGGCAACACTTGGTTTCAGGTATGGTAAGTTCAAAATAGAAGGGTCGTCCTTTACAGGCAGGGAGCCGGATGAGAACAGGTACAACTTTGATAAACCACGGTTTGACTCAAGGAGTGCGCGATTATCCTTCAACCCCACGGAGAACTGGGCGCTGCAAGTATCGCAGGCATACATCAACAGTCCGGAAGTGCTACATGCGGGTGAAGATGTAAACCGGACCACTGCTTCTGCCATACATAGTAAAAGGTTGACAAAAGACGTATTTCTTAATGCCACTGCCCTCTGGGGCATGAAT
>CAMPKR010000088.1 GCA_946887345.1 uncultured Bacteroidota bacterium
TTCCATTGCGGAGTATTGCTGCCTTTTTCTCCCTGGTGGTCGGAATGATCGCCTGAGATGGAATAAGCAGAGCGTTGTTATCGCTGTTGAACGGAACGATAACGTGAGCGAAGGAACCCGCCGTGAGTGTATTGTTGGCATTGGGAATAACAGCCTGCACGCGAATATTTCGCGTATTGACATCGGCACCGGGCTCTATTGTTTTGATGTTGCCGGTAAGTGTATCTATGCTGCCGCTTACGCTGAAGAAAACTTCTTTACCCTTGTGCAGGCTCTGACGGTAACGATCGGGCACCATGAAATCGATGCGCAGGGGATTGATCTGCTGGAGCTTGGTGATAACAGACGAGGGACTGATGACAGCGCCCATGCTTATGTTGCGAATGCCTACCACGCCATCAAAGGGGGCAATGATGCTTGTTTTGCGCAGCTGTGCTTCTTGGAAGGCGATGTCCGCATCTATAGCCTGAATCTGGCTTAGCGTGGTTTCAAAATCCTGTTTGCTGATGCCGCCGATCTTTACCAATTCTTCCTGGCGATCTTTTATTTTAAGCTGAAGATTTTTCTGGGTTTTGAGTTTTTGTATCTGGGCTGCAATGTCGGCATTGTATAACTGAACCAGTTTTTGTCCTTTTCTCACCCTTGCCCCTTCGGTGAAGAAGATGCCTGTAACGCGGCCGGAAATTTCGGGCAGGATATTTATTTCTTCGTTGGGTAGCAGGGTGCCGCTTGCTGCATACTCATCGCGGAAGGAATGAGGCTGAAGCACGTAAGCTTCCGCCGTCACGATTTTGGAACGGGATACGGTTTTTGTTTTTTCATCTTTCTTGTTGTTGCAGCTGAGAGCGGATAAAAGAGTGATGGTAAATAGTGATGATATTAAAATACGGGATACTGAGTTCATTATACCTTTTTAGTCTATAATTTTAAATCCGGACAAGCAAAGGTATTGAACCTGACTAATAGTAAGACAATAGAAACATAGTTATTGCTGATATGCCACAGAAAAGAATGTTAATTATGCTGGTAATAAGCCTCGTGGTTGTGGCAATTTGGCAGTACCTGCTTTCCGTATCGGATGATTTTGTTAGGGGTTATTCCCTGTTGATATTCGGACCGTTGCAGTGGTTCAGGAGTTTCCTGCTTGGATGGATACCTTTCAGTATTGGTGATGTATTATATATAGCTGCTTCGCTGCTGATCATTGTGCTGATCTCTAAATGGATATATGCATTGATAAAAAGGCAAGTAACGAAGACAACTTTTCTGAAAGAATTGTTGCAGGTATTTGTTGCTGCAGGAATAGTGTATATATGGTTTTTCCTGGGCTGGGGAGGTAACTACAACAAGCGGCCGCTGGCGGAATACTGGGAATTGCGGAAAGACACCAGTGGAGTGGATGACAGCAGCCTGATCGCTTTTGACAAATATCTTATTGCAAAACTGGACGAGTATGCACCGCAAGCTAAGTTTAAGAGCTTCGAAGGAACAGAAAGACTTGCGAGGGAGTATTACGCGCAGTTTCCTGCCGCAACGAGTAAAAGTAATGTGCTGCAGATAAAGCCGGCAATTTTCGGGAATCTGCTGGAGTATGCAGGGATACAAGGATATTATAATCCTTTTACCGGTGAGGGACAGATGAATGCACAGCTGCCCGACTTCATTCAGCCTTTTGTATTATGCCACGAGATGGCGCACCAGGCTGGAATAGCAGCTGAAGATGATGCGAACCTGCTGGCCTTTGTAGTTGGTACTAATACGAATGATCCTGCATTCCTCTACTCGTGCTACTTTAACGTGTGGCTGTACACGAACGGAGAATTGAGGTCAAGAGATTCGGTGCTGGCCAGGGAACTGAGAGACGGACTGAATAAGATCACACTTGGACATATAGAAACGCTGCGTGCGCTGAGAAGGAAATATAAAAGTCCGCTGAGCAGGCTAAGCAGCGTGTTTTATGATAACTACCTAAAGCTGCATAAACAGGAGAAAGGATTGGAGTCTTATGATGATGTAGTAAAGACGGCCATGGCCTGGGAAGAGAGGCGTGGCGGGGTAATGCCGGTGCGGCTGCCGTAGGGTATTGAGCTGCATCTCCAGGTTTCAGGTTAATCATGGTTCGACTACGCTCACCACGACAGCTTTTTTTGCTAGTTCTAGGGAGATTGCGGGTTCGGAGCCCGCAAGAGCAGTTCTTTAGTGCGCCGTTTTCCCCTAATTTGTAGTTACCCCTTGTATTCTCCCCAGACGGCGCGAAGTGAGTCGGCTATTTCGCCGAGAGTGCAGAGATTTTCAACTGCTGCCACAACGGCGGGCATAATATTCTCAGTAGTTCCAGCGATGCGACGAATTTCATCAAGGCAGGCGCCAGCCCTGGCTGCATCACGTTTTTCACGGAGGGCCTTGAGTTTTTCCGATTGTGTTTGCCTGATAGAATCGTCTATTTTCAGTACAGGTGTTTTGTCTTCTTCTTTTACAGTGAACTTATTGACACCTACAATTATCTTTTCGCCGTTCTCAATGGACTTATTGTATTGGTAGGCAGAGCGTGCAATTTCTTCCTGCATGAAGCCTTGCTCTATAGCTTTGACAGCACCCCCCATGACGTCAATCTTTTCTATCAGTTTCCAGGCATGAGCTTCTACTTCATTGGTGAGACTTTCGACGTAGTAGGAACCGGCAAGGGGGTCAACGGTTTGTGTCGCACCACTTTCAAAGGCAATAAGTTGCTGAGTACGGAGTGCGATCGATGCCGCTTCTTCCGTTGGCAGGGAGAGGGCTTCATCGTAGCCGTTGGTGTGCAAAGATTGAGTTCCGCCGAGTACTGCACTGAGCGCCTGCATGGCCACACGAACAATATTGTTCTTAGGTTGCTGTGCGGTGAGCGTGCTGCCCCCGGTTTGTGTATGGAAGCGGAGCATTTGTGCTTTGGGGTCAGTAGCGCCAAGTTCTTTGGTGATGTGGGCCCACATGCGGCGGGCTGCGCGAAACTTGGCTACCTCTTCAAAGATATTGTTGTGCGCGTTGAAGAAGAAGGAAAGGCGCTGTGCAAAGACGTTGATATCCAGTCCTTTTTCAATAGCAGCTTTCAGGTATGCCTTACCATTGGCCAGGGTGAAAGCCAGTTCCTGCACCGCATCAGAGCCCGCCTCGCGGATGTGGTAGCCGCTGATGGAAATGGTATTCCATTTGGGTACTTCCTTGCTGCAATACTCGAATATATCGGTAATGAGGCGCATGGAAGGGGCGGGCGGATAGATATAAGTGCCGCGAGCGGCGTATTCCTTTAATATATCGTTCTGGATAGTACCTGAAATCTTTTTTATGTCTGCGCCTTGCTTTTTTGCGAGGGCTATATATAATGAGAGGAGGATAAAACCTGTAGCGTTGATAGTCATGGAAGTAGAAATGTCTTCCAGCCTGATGCCTTTGAAGAGGAGCTCCATATCTTCCAGTGAATCGATGGCAACACCCACCTTACCTACTTCACCTTCTGACATAGGGTGATCTGAGTCGTAGCCTATTTGTGTAGGGAGATCGAAAGCAACGGACAGACCGTTCACCCCCTGGCTAAGAAGGAAATGGTAGCGTTTGTTGGACTCTTCTGCAGTGCTAAACCCAGCATACTGGCGCATAGTCCATAGACGGTCGCGGTACATGGAAGCATGAACGCCGCGAGTGAAGGGGAATTCGCCCGGCTTTTCATCCATGCGGATCGGCTCACAATACAGTCTTTTTATTTCAATACCGGAATCGGTCGTTATTTTCTTTTCTGACATCTCTGTTAGTTGATCAGTTGAATTGTTGATCAGTTGATTAGTTGATAGAGTGCAGGTTCTTAAGCATGCGCGCCATATGATAGAATGCGCTTGGCTTCTTCGTTGATGAGGCCGAGTGCTATCTCAGTGGGCATTTCGCCTTCGGTGGTGAGCACGTATTCTACAATTTTAGTGTGGAGTTCGCGACCGGGGCCAACCGGATCGAGATTGCGGGCAATCTGGCTGATCATCGCTATCTCCTGTTCTTTTGTGCGGCGCACTGTTTCCCAAACCTGGCGGGTAACATAAATTTGCTGGGCGAGATTGTGCTCAAATTCATCGTTAATAGCATAGATGAGGGCTTGCTGCAAGTCGGTAGTCGTCATTCCCTGCTGGTAGATTCGGGGTATAAGCTGGCGGGGATGAATACGCTCTATATATAATGCAAGGCGTTCGTAGGCCTGGAGGCGGAGGCGAATAGTAGTTTCCTGGGTTCCGCTGAGCATAGTTAGCTGCTTTTGCCTGAACTGGGAATCGAGGAAACGCCTCACAGTCATATTAACCGCGACCAATACGATAAGAGCGGGTATTACATATTTCAGTATTTCAAAAATTGTAGCTACGGTGGTAGTCATATCCTGTATTTACGAGGGCAAAATAAAAGCTTTTATTGGTTTCTAGTGTTCTGTGGCCCCAAATAGCTGTTGGTAAGTATAAAATATATGAACCGGGAAAACGATAAGGCACAGTTTTTTAGAATACATAAGAACAAAAAAAGTATCCTATGCAAAACGAAAAAACAGTTGAGATCTTAAATGACCTCGTAATGATCAATAATGACCGTATAGAAGGCTATCGAAGGGCCATTAACGAGGCAAAAGACCTGGACGTGGACCTGAAAGCGACTTTTGAAGGTATGGAACGTGAAAGCGAGGGCCATAAACAAGAGCTGATAGAACACATTCGCAAACATGGCGGCAGCGTAGCCCCCGGCACTACCACGTCGGGTAAGATATACCGTGCGTGGATGGATGTGAAGGCCACATTTACAGGGCATGACAGGAAAGCGATACTTGCGTCGTGCGAGTTTGGCGAAGATGCGGCCCAGCGTGCCTATGAGGCTGCGCTTGGCGATGAAGGCCTGGATGCTGACTGCAGACCAATAGTATCAGAACAACAGCGTTCATTGAAAAACTCTCATGACCTGATAAAAAGGTATAGGGACTCACACGATCGCTAGTACAAGACATACAGCATCATTTAACCAACAGAAATCAATATGAAACTAAAATCGAAAGCGGTGTGCCTGCTGATGGCCGGAGGACTTTTTATGACCTCTTGCGGAAGCGGCACCAACGAAAGCGAAACCTCTGACACGACGCTTGCTGCGGATAGTATGCAGGCTGATATGGCCGGAAATCCTGAGCAGGACTTTATAAAAGACGCCGTGGAAATGAACACCAGGGAGCTGGCGTGGCTTGACGCCGGTATGAAAATGGGTATGGACAACGAAGTGAAAGGCCATGCTAAAATGATGATGGCAGATCATGAACAAATGGGCACCGAAGTGAAGGACTATGCAGGCAAAAAGGGCCTGGAAGTGCCTAATGTAGATACTGCAGGAGAAGTAGACATAAATGAAAAGAAGGGCAAGGACTGGGACAGAAAGTGGGCAGAGAAAATGGTGGATGACCACCAGAAAGTGATCAAGAGATTTGAGAATGCACAGAATGATGTGAAAGATGAAGAGCTCAGAACTATGATCACCAGCACGCTGCCAAAGCTTCGCAGCCACCTCGAAATGTCGGAAAAACTTAGAGATAAGCTGAGCAAATAAAGCAGAATTGGAGAAGGAATGAACGACTCATCCTTTTCCATTTTCTTTTTGCGCGTAAGCGCTTTATGTAGAAGCTATTCTACATTTAATTGAAGTTCATTTAAGGTTTGCGTTAATAACCATTACATATTGATAATAGTCGATTTTAATAGTGATTGTAAACCAATATCTTAGGGAGTGTGGATAACTATGACGGCAAGCTGATAAATATGGCAGGAAATTTTCTCCAGTACTATGTATAAAATCAAAGTTATGTGGGCAAACGAATTAAATAAGCAACAAGAAACAACTTTTATGAATACGCTGACGGCGTGTGTAAACAAGGTTGTAAAAGACGGCTATACCGATAGCTTCAAGGTTACGGCCAAAGGTCTGTACTCCCCGGCGAAGGAAAAATTCTTTGCCCCGGAAGAAGTGCATGTACTGAACTTTTACCGCTTTGAAGGGGAATCAGATCCAGCGGATAACGCCATTATGTATGTAATAGAAACAGATGACGGCCTGAAAGGTACCTTGATAGATGCGTACGGGCCATACTCGGATATTGCAGTAACAACCTTTATGCAACTGGTAGATGACCTGAATAAGAAAGTAACTGACAGGGATCATAAGCCTGCTGCTTAGCAGGGAAGAATTTGTGTGCCAATGTTATTATTCGGCACATTCAGCAGAAAGGCAGCACCGCAATACGGGTCTGCCTTTTCTGCTTTTAGGGAATGAAGTTGTAACGTCAAAAACAAAAAGACGGGCTATGGCAAAGGCAAGTAAAAAAAGCAACGGGAAGGCAAAGTATCGCGCAGAACTGGAAGTTCCCGCCGTAAGAGAAGACTATACGGGAACAGGCAAGCTAGAAGATAAGATAGCACTGATAACAGGAGGTGATAGCGGAATAGGCCGCTCGGTGGCGATACATTTCGCAAAAGAAGGTGCTGACGTGGCCATAGTGTATAGAGAAAGCGTGGAGGATGCCGAGGAAACAATGGAGCTTGTGAAAGCAGAAGGAAGAAAATGCCTGGTGATAAAATCGGACGTAAGCAAGCAAAGTAATTGCCAAAAGATAGTGGACAGGGTAGTAAAGCAATTTGGCAGGGTGGATGTGCTGGTGAATAATGCAGGCACGCATGAAGAGGACAAAAAAATATCCGGTGTGTCGAAGGAGCAGTTGTATACCACCTTTGAGGTGAATGTATTTTCTATGTTTTACCTGACTACAGCGGCGCTGGAAGTAATGGCTGAGGGTGGTGCAATCATCAATACTACCTCAGTGACCGCTTACAGAGGAAGTGAACACCTGCTGGACTATGCTTCTACTAAAGGAGCGATGGTTTCTTTTACCCGCTCGCTGGCGAGAAACCTGGCCGGGAAAGGCATAAGAGTGAATGCAGTTGCGCCGGGACCCGTGTGGACTCCCCTGGTGGTGGAGTCGTTTGGTGTGGAGCATTTATCAAAATTCGGCAAAGACACTCCGCTGGGGCGGGCAGGATATCCTTATGAACTGGCGCCTGCATATGTGTACCTGGCATGCGCTGACAGCAGCTATATGACAGGGCAGGTACTTCATGTAAACGGTGGTGATGTGACCACTAGCTAGCGCCATTGGCAGGAAAGAACAACTTAAATGTTGCTCCTACCTCGGTGTGACCATGGGCAATGATATATCCATCGTGATTGGCCATGATACGCTGGCAAATAGCGAGACCGATGCCCTTCCCTTCATAGTCAGACTGCTGGTTGTGCAGGCGCTGGAATATCTGGAACATCTTGGAGATAAACTTGTTATCGAAACCGATACCGTTGTCGGCAATGGTAACCCGGTAGAACTGTTTTTCGGAAAGTTTGTCGTTTATATCGAGGAGTTCATCGCCGCTCACCTTATCACTGCGGATAGAAATAAGAGGTTTTACATCATCGCGGGAGAACTTCAGGGAATTATCCAGCAGAGATTTGAAGAGTATATGCAACTGGTGGGGGTGTCCTTTTATCTCTGGTAACACCTCCTTGTATATAGTAGCGTCTTTCTCTCCTATCTTAAAATTCAGGTCGTTGATAGCATAGTTGAGTATGCGGTTCAGGTCGGTCGGTTCTTTAGTTTCCTTGTCTTTTGTTAGGGTGGTAAGATTGGCGAGATCCTCAATGAGTTCCTGCATGCGGGTGGCTGCAGAATTGATCCTTTTGATGGTTTCTTCGGTTTCTTCGTTCATGGCATTGCGCTGCAGCCAGGCAAAACGGTCGGTAAAGACCTGTATTTTCCGGAGGGGTTCCTGGAGATCGTGGGAGGATGCATAGGCTATCTGCTCCAGTTCGGAGTGAGAGCGCTTCACGTCAATTATCTTGTTTTGAAGTTCTTCCTGTGAAGCGAGGCGCTTTTTCAGTTCATTGATCATGACGAGGAATAGGGCGGCTGTTACCAGGCAGAAAATGAAAAGGAGGTAGCGGATGGTGTTGGAGGCTATGCGCTGGTACAGTTGCTTGTTTTTGTTCTTTTCCCTGAGCAACTGCTGTTCTTCGATCTTCATTTCGCTGATGTAGCCAAGACATTCGGTTTTCAGGCGTTTGCCCTCCTCAAAGAACTCACTTATGCTCCGCGATGAATCTTTAGAGAGGTGAAGCATGTTAGCTTCAATATTCTTGATGCGCAGATACAGTCCGGCGCGAAGCTTGGTAAGATGGTCCAGCTGCTTTTTATTGTTGCCAACAAACTCTTTCAGGGAGTTGAGTGCAGGATCCGCTCCCCGTATCGCCTTGTCCATGCCGGTGATATAAGAGCTGTCGCGGGAGATCATGTAGCCTCGCTCTTTTATATCCATCTCTTTTATAGTGCTCTCAATAGTATTAAGCCGGTTGATCACCTGGTAGGCGTGATCAATCTGCCCCGTGAAGAGCATGAGAGTTTCCAGCTGCTTCATTGAGTAAAAAGAGAGACCTGCCATTAC
>CAMPKR010000089.1 GCA_946887345.1 uncultured Bacteroidota bacterium
GAACGGCATGATACCAGGTGTACGTAAAGCCAGCTGGTAACACACACGCTCCACGTGAGTAGGGCATCGTTTCAAGGTCAGGCCAAAGCCTGAAACCCGTAACAATATTATTTACAAACACACTAAAGAAAAAAATGGTAACAGATCCTATAGCAGATTTTTTGACGCGTATCCGTAATGCACAAATGGCGCGTCACCGCATAGTTGAAATTCCTGCTTCAAACGTTAAGAAGCGTATTACAGAGATCCTTTACGAAAAAGGCTACATCCTGAAATACAAGTTTGAAGATGACAATAAGCAGGGTTTGATTAAGATAGCCCTGAAGTATGATGCTCAGACTAAGGAGCCGGCAATCCGCTCACTGGAGCGCGTAAGCCGTCCGGGTCTGCGCCAGTACGCTAAGCCCGCTGACATCCGTCGCGTGCAGAGTGGCCTGGGTATCGCTATCGTTTCTACATCTAAAGGTGTAATGACCGATAAGGAAGCCCGCACTCAGAATGTTGGTGGTGAAGTAATGTGCCACATATACTAGTAAAGATTTTAAGACAGAGGCCCGGTACATTAAGCTGCTCTATACAGGCTGACCGGTCGGGCTTCAAAGATTATAAACACATAGTAAAATTAACTTACGATGTCTCGTATAGGTAAACAATCAATTCCAGTAGCTAGCGGTGTTACCGTTACTGTATCTCCTTCGAATGAAGTTTCATTCAAGGGTCCTAAAGGTGAGCTGAAGCAGCAGATAGACCGCGATATTAAGGTTGAAGTTGTTGATGGCCAGGTTACCGTTTCTCGTCCTACTGACCAGATACGTCACCGTGCATTGCATGGCTTATATCGCTCACTGCTGTCCAACATGATGGTAGGTGTTGTTTCAGGTTTCAAGAAGGAACTCGAACTGGTGGGTGTGGGTTATCGTGCTGCCGTTACCGGCCAGCAGATAGATATGGCACTGGGTTTCTCTCACAATATTATCATGGACCTGCCTAAGGAAGTGAAAGCTTCTGCTACAGCTGAAAAAGGTCAAAACCCAAGGATCATCCTTGAGTCTATCGATAAACAATTATTAGGACAAGTCGCTGCCAAGATCCGTAGCCTGCGTAAGCCTGAGCCTTACAAAGGAAAGGGTGTTCGCTACTCTAATGAGATCGTTCGCCGTAAAGCGGGTAAAGCAGCTGGTAAATAATAAGGTGGCCTCCCCGCCGCGGCGAGGGGGCATAGCTCATTTAATGTAATTTTTTAAAACTCCGGTAGCTCCGGCCTTAAAGTCGGAAGCCCGTAAAACTTAGAAATATGTCAATAGATCAAAAAGTGATTCGCCGCCAGAAATTACGTTGGCGCATCCGTGCAAAGGTGAGTGGTACGTCACAAAAGCCCCGTCTTTCTGTGTTCCGTAGCAACAAAGACATCTACGCACAACTGATAGACGACGCTACAGGTACTACACTTGCTTCAGCTAATTCCCGTCAAAAGGACCTGGCTGGCAATAAAGGTACTAAAGTAGAAAAATCAGCACTGGTAGGCCGTGCTATAGCTGAAAAGGCTAAAAGCCTCGGTATTGAAATAGCAGTGTTTGATCGTGGTGGTTACCTGTATCATGGCCGTGTAAAGGCTGTTGCAGATGGTGCCCGTGAAGCTGGACTGAAACTCTAATTAATAAACAAAAAATTTACGTAGGCGTTCAGCCTTCAATAAATAAAAGAAATTATGTCGAAGACACATTTTAATCGCGTAAAGGCCGGTGATCTGGAACTGACTGAAAAGGTAGTTTCTATTAACCGCGTGGTAAAGACCACAAAAGGTGGCCGTGCGTTCAGCTTTTCTGCCCTGGTGGTGGTAGGTAACGGTGCTGGTGTGGTAGGTCATGGTCTGGGTAAGGCGAAAGAAGTGCAGGAAGCAATTACCAAAGGTATAGACGATGCTAAGAAGAACCTGATTAAGGTTCCTGTTATGAATGGTACTATCCCTCACGAACAATTGGCCAAAGACGGTGCAGCAAAGGTGATGATAAAACCAGCCGCCCATGGTACTGGTGTTATAGCGGGAGGCAGTATGCGTGCTGTACTTGAGTCTGCAGGTATCACCGATATCCTGTCTAAGTCACTGGGTTCTGCCAATCCTCACAACGTGGTAAAGGCAACTTTTACTGCTTTAGGTATGCTGCGTGAGCCGATAGCTGTAGCTAAGCAGCGCAACATCAGCCTGAAGAAGGTATTTAACGGGTAATTGAGGTCAAATTCAAGAGTCAATAGGCTTTTGGACGACAACACTACTGGTTTTTGATTTTTGAATTTTAACTTTTGAATTATTAAACTAGCGTCATGGCTAAGATCAAAATAACACAGAATAAAAGCGGTATCGATCGTCACTATCGCCAGAAGCGTACGCTTAAGGCTTTGGGGCTGCGTAAGATGCACTCCTCAGTTGAGGTAGAAGCTACTCCCCAGATACTGGGTATGGTAAGGGCTGTCTCTCACCTGGTGAAAGTAGAAGAAGTAAAATAATTGTTAACTGATCTGCGAGCGGTTTTACATTCCGCGCAAGTTCAAAAATCGTAAGTTATGCAACTACACAATTTAAAGCCTGCTGAAGGCTCTGTAAAGAAAGGAAAGCGTATTGGTCGTGGTGAAGGTAGCGGTCATGGTGGTACAGCTACAAAAGGTAACAAAGGTCAGCAAGCCCGTACCGGTTACCAGTCTAAAATAGGTCACGAGGGTGGTCAGATGCCTATACAGCGTCGTATGCCTAAGCGTGGCTTTAAGAACAACAACAAGATAGACTATAAAGTGTTCAACCTGGGTCAACTTGACTTTTTGATCGAGAAATATGAGATCAAGGAATTCAACCTGGAGAACCTCTACATTAATGGCCTCATCAGCCGCACTGATTCTGTAAAGATCCTGGGTAACGGCGAGCTGAAAGCTAAAATTGCTTTCAAAGTGAACAAAGTGAGCGTCAAAGCCAAGGAAGCCATTGAGGCAGCCGGCAGCACAATTGAACTGATCTAATTTATCAATATTCATAAAAGGCGCATTTGGTGAAGTGCGTCTTTTATCGTTTATTCGTGTTTCATTTTTGATTAACAACAGACCACACAGTGAAGAAACTTATTGCAACGCTGAAGAATATCTGGAGTATTGAGGAACTCCGCAAGCGTATACTGTTTACACTAATGCTTATCCTGGTTTACAGGGTGGGTGTTATGATCACCTTACCCGGTATCGACCCTCTGAAACTTAAAGATTCACTGAAAGGCGGTTCTGAAGGTCTCCTTGGCCTTTTCGACATGTTCGCAGGTGGTGCCTTCAGCAAGGCGTCTATCTTCGCACTTGGCGTTATGCCTTACATATCTGCCTCTATCTTCATGCAGCTGGCTGGTATCGTTATACCACAGATCGCCAAAATGCAGAAGGAAGAAAGCGGACGCAAGAAAATAACTCAATACACCCGTTACTTAACAGTACTTGTTACAGCATTCCAGGCTAGCGCTTATGTTGCTTACCTGCGTACACAGAGCGGTAATGCCATAGTAGGCGACTACAGCGTATTCATGTTCTGGCTGTCTACAGTAGTAGTACTTACTGCAGGTACCCTGTTTGTAATGTGGATGGGTGAAAAAATAACTGATAAGGGTATCGGTAATGGTACTTCACTTATCATCATGGTAGGTATCATGGCTCGTTTGCCTCAGTCGCTGGCGCAGGAGTTTGCTGCTAAGAACCTTGGCGGTGGTGGTGGTCTCCTGATATTCCTCATCGAAATAGCATTCTTTATCGCTATTATCGTTGGTCTTATTCTGCTTACACAGGGTGTTCGTAAGATACCTCTTAACTACGCCCGCCGTATCATTGGCAGTACCAACGCAGCTAAAGAAGCTACAGGAGGCAGCCGCGATTTCATTCCTTTGAAAGTGAACTCTGCAGGTGTAATGCCTATCATCTTCGCTCAGGCTATCATGTTCATTCCTGCAACACTGGTTGGTTTCGCCACCAGCGAGAATGCCCGGGGTTTTGCCAACGCTTTGCAGGATTACACCTCCCTCTGGTATAATGTCATTTATGCAGTACTGGTAATCGCGTTTACTTATTTCTACACAGCCCTGATATTTAACCCGACTGAAATGGCCGATAACCTGAAGCGAAACAACAGCTTCATCCCGGGTGTAAAACCAGGTGAGCCAACAGCCGACTATATTGCTACCATCATGGATCGTATTACGCTGCCCGGCGCTGTATTCCTTGCACTGGCAGGTATCCTTCCGGGTATAGCAGCTCTGATGAATGTAACAGGTGGTTTTGCCTCTTTCTATGGCGGTACTTCTATGCTGATTGGCGTTGGTGTGGTTCTGGATACATTGCAGCAAATAGAAAGCCATCTGCTGATGCGCCAGTATGACGGCCTGATGAAAACAGGTCGTATATCAGGTCGCACTCCGGCTCAGGCTTCTGTCTAAGATTTGTGAGTATGATACATATCAGGAGTAAAGACGAAATTGAATTAATACGAAAAAGCGCCTTAATGGTTACTGCCACCCACGTAGAGGTGGCAGGCCTTTTAAAGCCCGGTATCACTACTGCCGCCATCGATAAGATGGCAGAGCAATTCATCCGTGACAATGGCGGAGTCCCTTCTTTTAAGGGTTACAACGGTTATCCTTATACCCTTTGCATTTCAGTGAACGAACAGGTGGTACATGGCTTCCCCGGTGACTATGAGCTGAAGGACGGCGATATAGTCTCTGTTGATTGCGGTGTTTATATGAATGGTTACCACGGCGATCATGCCTATACCTTTGCAATAGGCAATGTTGCCCCGGAAGTACTTAAACTGATGCGCGTTACCAAGGAGTCACTGATGCGTGGTATTGCACAGGCAAAGGACGGCAACAGGGTAGGAGATATATCTTTCGCTATTGAGCACTACACGGCCAAAGAGCATGGTTATGGCGTGGTTCGTGAACTGGTTGGGCACGGCGTAGGTAAGAAGCTGCATGAAGATCCCCAGGTTCCAAATTATGGCCGCCGAGGGGATGGTAAGAGGCTGAAAGAAGGAATGGTACTGGCTATTGAGCCTATGATCAACCTGGGTCGTCGCGACGTGTATACATTGGATGATGGCTGGACTGTTGTTACCGCTGATGGCAAGCCATCTGTTCACTACGAGCACACAACGGTAGTGCGGAAGAATGGGGGAGAGGCGCTCTCAGATTTTGCCCCGATAGAAAAAGCAGAACAAGCTAATAAGGAACTCAATAGTTCTTACTACACTGCAGAAGCAGCGGTTTAACACGGCTGTTTCCTTTTTATGCCGCGATCAAAGCAACGCCACTATTCTCCAGTATTTTCATCAGTACTTTTTCCTCGGCAAACAGATGTGGCTCTATAAGACATTCGTCGTGGTCTATTTTTTTGAGATACTTCGTTAGCTGCCTGTTAGAGTATAGATCAATGATGGTGGGATGCACGTAATATTTCCTGCAAACCGCTCTTGTGTTCCCTAGTTGCTTTGCAACCATGTCTAGTGCGGTATTGATGTTCCTTTTAGCGGCCGTCTCGGTCTCTGCTTCGCCTATTTCTTTGAAAGCGCGCAGTGCCTCCAGCGATCCTGCCCAGGTCCTGAGGTCCTTAGCCGTAAAGTTGCCGCCGCTCACTTCTTTTATGTAGTTGTTCACCATGCCGGAATCTATTCCCTTCCTGTCGCCGTTCTCATCTATATATTGAAACAGCTCCTTGCCCGGTATATCCTTACAGTGCTGAACTATCTTGGCTAGCTTCCTGCTCTTCAGGGTCACGTTGTGCATCACTCCCTTCTTACCCTTAAAGGCAAAACTGAGCTTATTTCCTTCTATAGATACATGCCTGTCTTTTAGTGTTGTAAGCCCGAACGATCCGTATAGCTTTTCGTATGCACTGTTTCCTATCCTTATGCATGTGCACTGCATCAATGATATAACCGCAGCCAGTACCTTCTCCTGCGGCAAACCTTGCCTGCCCAGGTCCTTTTGCAGTTTCTGCCTGATTGCTGGCAGCGCCAGCCCCAGGTCATGGAGGTTAAAGAATTTGGTATGGTTGCGCAGCTGTGTCCACAGCGGGTGATATTTATATTGTTTTCTGCCTCTCGCATCTATGCCGGTGGCCTGCAGGTGTCCGCTGGGGTCCGGGCATATCCATACGTTCTCCCAGGCTGGTGGTAATACAAGGCGTTTTACTCTCCACATCGTCTCTTCTTCCACTTCCTCACCTTTATATAAGTAGATAAAAGCATCGCCCTTCTTTTCCCTCCTTATACCTTCGTCCTGGTCACTTACATACACCAGTTCGGCA
Source organism: uncultured Bacteroidota bacterium (assembly GCA_946887345.1). Next base: position 6,325 of record CAMPKR010000089.1, read on the forward strand.
GCCTTTGCGCTCTTCTTATTGTCGCTCGTTATCGATTTTAACTTCCTTCTGCTGAGCTTTATTTCCTTTACCGTTTCCATGCTGGTAAGCAGGAATAAAAAGTCGTGCCCCTGACTCAGCAATAAAAAAGCCTGTCGCATAGACAGGCCTTTTACTAATCTTTTATGACTGTTTATTGATAAACAACCTTCTGTACGTTTACAAGCTTATCCGGGGTGGTCACCTTTATCAGGTAGTATCCCTTGGCTAATCCCGACAAAGGCACTTGTGTTTGGCCGATGTTACTGCTCAGCTTCTGGCTGTACACTTTAGCGCCTATCATGTTATATACATCAAGGTTTCCTTCTTCTCCCGGCAGTGTATAGTCTACAGTAAATACACCATCACTACTTGGGTTAGGGTACACCATTACAACCACATCTTTGGTCTCGATATTGCTGAGGCCGAGTGGATGCTTACACAGGAAGTCGTAGTATATTTTGGTGCCGAAGTCAGAAGCAAAGCTCTTGATCGGAGTTTGATTCACGTTCGAGGTAAAACGCAACAGCCCGGTACCATCAGAGGTATTCGCCCACCAGTAAAGACCATCATTATTCAGAGGGTTGTTGCTTGGGGGCGGCCCATCATCATAAAATTCAAACCTGTAGCAGTGGCCTGCTGTTAATAGGATGGTATCGCGATAGATAGTTCCTGCATTTGCAAAGCTTAGCTTTTGCGAAAGAAGCGCGCCTGTAGTCAGGTCGTAGAAATTGTAATGATTTTCGCTTGGCGCATTATTAGTTTGGAAAACGATAGATATACCATTTACATTCAATACCTGTGGATCCGTAAATGGACTAGCGCCGAAGTTATTTATGTTGTTTTGGTCTGTTTGTCCGTTAGGGTTTTGTAGCTGTACCTGGAATACATTCGTGCTCGGTGTCCAGTTAACCGGCTGTGTAATTCGCACTGTGTCAATTCCCAGGTAGGGTAGGTTACCTGTCCATGCAAAGGTGCTCTGTGTGCCACCGGGTACACCATATACTATATCCAGGCTGGTGAGTGCAGTAGTACCGTTGTTTTTGATAACGATTACCGGCTCGGCACATATAGGGTTCATTCGTGAAAATTCATATTCCTTGCTGGGTGAAACAATACTTTCCAGCGATACATCGTGTGTAAAGTTGGGAGCGCCGTATTCTATTACGTACGCCGTTACTACCTGTGTACCCCAATAGAAGGTATCAGCATATTGCATGTCTATATCAAAGGTGTGCGTTGATCCCGGTGTTACTCCGTGTATGTCTATATCATCATATTTTACGCTTGCCCCTGGGCACCAGTTACCTCTGTCATAAAGCCAGGTGCCTCCTTGCGGAAACAATGAATTGAAACCGCATTCCCTCCACATAAACCGCTGGTTGACTGTATCGGCGTCATATTTCACCCACCTCTCGCGCGGGCAGAATTCAGAACAGTTATCTTCGTCCATCCCGTGGCCGCTTTGTATCACCTTAATGCGCGCCTCATTTGTATTGGGTCCGTAGGTGATGGTCTGTTGAGATAAGCCTGTTTCAATGTTAGAATTGTAAGCATATCCACCCTGGTAAAGGCGGGTAATGTTCTTTACTTCCTTTTCAGGTGTTCCCTCTATCATCAGGAAGGTGATGTTGATCTTCCAGCCACGGGCACTGGTTTCATAACCTGTGTGATCATAAATGATCTCTACAGAGTCATGCAGCAGGTTGGCGAAGTCTGTTACGTCATAGTACCAGCCATGTTTCCAGGTACTTCCTGCCTGCCAGTAGTTACCATATGGGGTTATAAACCGGGCAAATTCCCAGTCAAGTGTATCGCCATTCACGCCATTGGTCCTGCCTATGTATATAGGGTCCAGGTAATCCCACTCTCCGCACTGCATCGTATCCGGACATTGAAAAGTCAGGTACATGATCACCTTATTGTAGGTGGTAGTGGTAGTTGGGAACTCACCCCATTTATAATACCTGTGTGAGCCACCGTTGGTTACTACATCCTGGTTTTGATAAACAGGCACAACTATGGTATCTCCTGCAGCTCCCATACTTATATTGGAGACAAAAAGGAAGATTGCGAATAAGGCAAACGCCACACCTCTTACGTTAAGCATACTTACAAATTAAAGTTTTGGAAAATCATCCCAATTTTACGTCTTAACTGACGTAATT
>CAMPKR010000090.1 GCA_946887345.1 uncultured Bacteroidota bacterium
CTGGTGTATTTGTCAATTCTATAAAGGAGTGTGCTGTCAGCGCTGAAAATCTCAGTTTTGCCGAAGTCAGAGATCTGTGCTCCGAAAGGAATTCCCATTATATAAAATTTGCCATTCTCAGAGTACAGTTTGAAACCATGCGAGACAGGCATCCCCGCTTGTGCATGTACAAGCGGCAACAGGCAGGCGATAAGGAACAGGAAACCTCGCATATACCTAAAGTTACAATGAAAATTTGTTCGTTACCTTTACAGTATGAGTAATACAGTACTGCTAAGCAAAGAAAACGGAGTTGGCTACATCACATTAAACCGGCCTGAAAAATACAACAGCTTTAACCGGGAAATGGCCCTGGCACTGCAGGCGCACCTGGATGATTGCGAGAAAGATGATAGTGTGCGCTGCATATACCTGACAGGCGCAGGCAAGGGCTTCTGTGCAGGACAAGACCTGGCAGATGCCAGCGATCCAAAGACCGTAGATTTTAATAAGATAATAGGTGAGCACTATAATCCCGTGATCGAAAGATTCCGCAGGATAGAGAAACCAATAATTGCTGCCGTAAATGGCGTTGCGGCGGGTGCAGGGGCCAATATCGCCCTTGCCTGCGATATTGTACTCGCAGCGGCAAGTGCTTCCTTTATACAGGCTTTTAGTAAAATAGGCTTGATACCCGATAGCGCCGGTACCTTTTTCCTGCCAAGGCTGGTAGGTCCGCAGCGCGCAGCCGCGCTTATGATGAGCGGCGACAAAGTAATGGCCGAAGAGGCCGCTGCTATGGGCATGATCTATAAGGCTTACAATGATGAGGCTTTTGCTGCGGAGAGCAAAAAATATGCGGAGCAACTGGCTGCCATGCCCACCCGTGGATTGGGTCTCACCAAACGCCTGCTGAATAAGACCTTTGATAACACACTGGAGGAACAGCTCCGGATGGAAAAAGAAGTGCAGGTGGAGGCAGGAAAAACCGAAGACTTTGCCGAAGGAGTTAATTCTTTCCTTGAAAAAAGGAAGCCCCAGTTCAAAGGCAGGTAACGCATTAGACAAGGCTGCAATGTGAGGCTGTGCTGCTGATGCAGATCATAGTTTCCTAAGGCCTATTTATGTAACTTCGCCATCCTGTAATACAAGAATTGTTAATGTCTGTTGTGCTCAAGTTTTATCCGCTAAGGGTTAAAGAAGTAAGACCGGAAACGGCTGATTGTGTATCTGTGTCCTTGGAAGTTCCCGGGGAATTGAAAGAGATCTTCCGTTTTGCTCCGGGCCAGTATCTTACTTTCCGTAAACATGTGGCCGACGCTGAGATACGCCGTTCGTATTCTATCTGCGCCAGTCCTAAGGATAATGAGCTTCGGGTGGCCATTAAGAAAGTGGAAGGCGGTAAATTTTCCGGTTATGCCAATGCGGAATTAAAGGAAGGCGACATACTGGATGTAATGCCGCCGCTGGGAAAATTCTCTCCTAAGGTAGATGCAGAGCACAAAGAGTATTTGGCGATAGCGGCAGGTAGCGGCATCACTCCCATTATGAGCATTATGAAGACCGTACTGGAAGATGAGCCCAACAGTAGCTTCACACTTATATACGGCAACCGCAGCCGTAACTCTGTTATTTTCCGCGAGCAGATAGAAGGCTTGAAGAATCAATACATGCAACGCCTCCGCCTGTTTCATATTCTTAGCCGCGAGTACATGGATGTGCCATTATTCAACGGCCGCATTGATGCAGAGAAGATAGAACAGTTCAGCAAAACGCTTGTACCAATAAAGGAAATAGATGAAGCATTCATCTGCGGTCCAGAGGATATGATATTGTCTGTCAGGCAGAAGCTGGTGGACCTGGGTATGCCTTCAGCTCATGTGCATATAGAACTTTTTACTTCTCCCGATCAACCTAAAGCTTCCCACGAAAAATGGGTAGCCGAACACAGGAAGGACGAGGGACCTATGAGCAAAGTGAGTATTACCCTTGACAGTGCCACTTTTGATATCGATCTGCCTTATCATGGCGAGAGTATACTGGACGCTGCGCTGAGACATGGTGCCGATCTGCCTTATGCCTGCAAAGGAGGCGTGTGCGCTACATGCAGGGCAAAAGTTATAGAAGGCGAAGTAGTGATGGAGGTTAACTATGGCCTGGAACCTGACGAGGTGGAAAAAGGCTTTATACTTACCTGCCAGGCACACCCGAAAACAGAAAAAGTCGCAGTCGATTTCGATGCGAGATAGACTACCAGTCCTTTTTCCGCATTTGTTTTTTTTCTGAATCTTTACGTTTACTGTCCAGCCGTTTTTCTTTTGCGGCTTTGGAGATCCTTGTTACCTTTCTTTTTTTAGGAACAACCAGGCTTTTGCCCACCAGTTCCAGCATTTTCGACAAGGCTATGCTTTTATTTTCCAGCTGAGATCGGGTCTCGCTGCTTTTCACTATCAGGTAGCCATCTTTGTTAATGCGCTTGCTGAGCTTGCTTGTTATGCGTTCCTTCTCTTCGTCGGAAAACACTGCGGATGAGCCCACATGCCACCAGGCCTCGGCCATGGTTTCCACCTTGTTGACGTTTTGCCCTCCTTTGCCCCCGCTACGGGCAGTTTTGAAGGATATCTCTGAAGAAAAATCGCTCATGTTAGTACAAAAATAACATTATACCAATTGTACTAGAAAAAAGCCCGTTCGCTTATTATATTTGAAGTGGATAAGATGAGCCGCCAGGAGGAATATAGCAGCTTTTTTGATGAAGACCGGCCATTGGAGTCGGAGCCCGAGTTTGAGGCTTTCCGGGAGAGAATACTCTCTGCGGAGAAATCGTCGAATGGCATCAAGGCCATAGTTATTGTTATTAATGCCGTTGTTTACTTCCTGCTTACGGCCACAAACTTCTATGAGCCTGATAAAATAGAGCACCATCCTATACTGGCCTATACTGTGCTGGCCCTGTCCTTCATCTACAGTGGTCTTTCTTATCTATACACCCCTTCTGAGAAATTCCCGGTTATGCTCGCCAGCTATTTCAGCTATGTGAGCGATATCATGTTCATTACCCTCTGGCTCTATGCCACTGGCGGCTTTAGTTCACCGTTCTACGTACTCTGGTATGTGGCCATTGTGTCGGTAGCGCTAAGGTTTAACTGGCGCATTATGTGGGTGACCTCGGTCATTTACATCATGTCCTACTTTTCACTGCTATTGGTGCTCAGCCATGTGCATACTCCGCAGCACTTCAGTATTCTGCTCTTGCGCTGTTCTTTTATTGCGGTAATAGGGCATATCGCTTCGCTGATATCGAAAGAAACCTATGAGCAGACAAAGCAGAAGGTGGAGATGAAAAATATTACCCGCAGCCTGCTGCACACCCAGCGAGAACTGCAGGAGAAAACGGACGAGCTGGAAAACCTGGCCGGCCTGCTGGAAGACAAGGTGACCGAGCGAACCAAAATACTGGAGAATAATACCAAAAACTTTGGCCTGCTTCTTGACTCAATACAATTGCTTACCTGGACAACCACTCCTGAAGGCAAGGTGAACTATCGCAATAAGGCCTGGGATGATTTCTTCGCCGGCAGCGTAGATGGCAATAATTTGTCGGCTTTTGTACATCCGGAGGAAGTTGAGGAGGTGAAGAAAAGGTGGCGTGCCGCCAAGCAAACCGGACTTTCTGCCGAAGGTGAATTCAGGTGGAAAAGGCAGGATGGCAAATGGGTGAGCATGCAGGTTTGCATTAGTCCGTTACATAACGATAAGAGCAATGTCACCATGTGGATCGGAACAGCCAGCGAAGTAAGCAAACAAAGCAATAAATTTACGGCTGATAAACAGTCCTCTAAAACACCATAAAGATACACAAGTGAAAGGAACAGGATTTCTGATGCTGGCGATGGTCGCCGCAAGTATTACCTACGCACAAGACAGCACAAGACTTGCAGAAAAGGCGCATAAAGCAGAACTGCAAGGCATGCTGCTCTATAGTACGAGGCCCGATTCTGCCATACTGCATTTCAGGGAGGCGGCAGACCTGTACAAATCGGCTAAGAATATGAAAGCTGCTGCGGTGTGTATACAAAACATTGCCGTGGTACATGAGGCTTATCGCAAAGACAATTACAAAGCGATGGAAGTGGGCAAGGAAGCCGTGACGCTTTGGAGGCAGACAAGTGATGCAAAAAGCACTGCAGATGCCTACAAATTCCTTGCCGCCCAGCATGTGAAAATGAATGATAACCTGAATGCGATAAAAAAATCTGATACCGCAGTTTCTTACTATACAAGGCTGAGTGACAATGGCGGCATTTCGGCGGTGTACATGAATATGGTTTCGCTGTATGAAGGGCAGAAGAATGTTGATTCGTCGGCGAAGTATGCCACTCGGGCCAGGGAAGCTATGGCCAGGACTAAGCACGCTGATTCGGCGCTGTTCCATATTGACAACGCTCTTTTCAGGATATACACCGTAGGTAACCGTGAGGCGGAAGCAAAAAAGCTTTTTAAAAAGCTATCTAAGAAAGTAAAAGGAGATATTTCTAAGCAGGATAGGTTAGGGTTCTATTATTACTCGTGGGTATACTACAACAAACTGAACCAGGCTGAAGAAGCGGATGTATACAAGAGGCAGTATGATGAGCTGAAGAAGCAGTAGCTTACTTCATAGCTATGCCAAGCAGCGCCTTTGCAAAAGTATCCCAGCTGTATTTTTTCTTTTCCTCCGCCAGGTTTTGCTGCAAGTCAGGAATTGAATCCGGTTCAAAGAATTTAAGGATGGCATTGGCTACAGATCCTGCATCAGGATTAGTAACGTAACCAACTTTTCCATCGGGTACTACTTCTGGCAGACCTCCCACGTTACTCACTACCATGGGCTTTTCAAAATGATAGGCTATCTGCGATATGCCACTTTGGGTAGCATTGTGGTAAGGTAGTACTACCAGGTCTGAGGCGCAGAAATAATAGCGTACTTCACTATCTGGAATGAAGTCTGTAAAAAGATGAATGTAGTTCTGAAGATCATGTTGCCTTATCTGGTCTTCATACGTCTCCCTGTCGGTATAGAATTCTCCCGCTACTATCAGTTTAATCCCCGCATCCTTCAGGCGCCTGTCTCCCATAGCTTCCAGCAATATATCCAGCCCCTTGTATTTGCGAATGAAGCCGAAAAAGAGCAGGTACTTTTCCTGTGGATTTAATCCAAGTTTTTCGCAGGCTTCCTCCTTCGAAAGCAGGGGGCCGAAATTGTCGTACAGTGGGTGGGGATTAAAGGCAGCAGGTTTATTGGTAAACTTCCGCAGGTCGTCCAGCACATCCTTACTCATGGTAATGAAGCTGTGTATAGGCTTCAGGAAGTACTTGGTGAATACCGTATCTCCCGGCCGCTTCTCGTGCGGTATTACATTGTCGGCTATGCATAGGATCCGTGTATGTTTGTTTCGGCGAACAATACGCAGTATAGTGCCCAGCGCGGGTCCCATAAAGGGCAGCCAGTAGCGGACTATGATAAGGTCATGTTTTGCTTTTCTCATGATGCCGCCCACTGTGAACCAATTGAAGGGGTTCACTGAATTGATCAACGTGTATATCGTGATGTTTTCAGGTGCAGGCTCTGTGGTATATTGGGAGGTGCCGGGGAACAGGAAGGATGGATATTGCAGGGAGAATGAATAAATGCAGGCCTCATGTCCCTGCGACTGAAGCTCTTCAGCCAGCCGCTGGTCGAAGGTGGCCAGGCCTCCGCGTAAAGGATGTGCAGGACCAATGATCGCTATATTCATCCGAACAGTGTTTTAAAATCTACCTGTGCTTTATTGTAATCTTCCGGTATGCCAATATCTATAAAGTAGGCCTCGCTTTTGTAGGCGAAGAACTCCCTTTCATCTACGAATGCTTCCAGGTAATCTTTCTCAAAAGAAAATTTGGTGGGCAGGTCTTTATCTAACAAGTGCTTCCTGTTTACAATATATACACCACCGTTTATAAGGCCGCTATCGCGTCGCTGCTTCTCTTCAAACGACAATGCATGGTGTTTACTATCCTCGTTCACAACCCCGTACCTGTCAAAGTTTTCCATTCTCTTAAGCGCCAGGGATGTGCCCGCTTCCATATAGTCATGGAAATCGAAGAAATCTCTCAGGTCTACCCGGAACATAGTATCGCCATTCAGCACGGCTACATTTTCATTGTGCGCCTCCTTCATGGCCAGCAGTATGCCGCCACCTGTGCCCAGTGGCTCATTCTCTATTACATAGCTTATCTCAAAAGGCCAGCTGTGTTGCCTCAGCCAGTCGGTAATTACTTCAAATTTATATCCCAATGATAGTATTACCCGCCGGCAACCCTGTTCCTGCAGGTACACAAAAAGATAATGTAGGAATGGCTTGCCGTTCACAGGTGCCATGCATTTTGGGTAGTCTCCTATTGTATCGCGAAGACGGGTACCCAAACCACCTGCTAATATCACACACTCCATGTCGACAGCCCGTGTTCAGTAAATTGATATTTATGGAAATCGCCGCCGAATGAAGCAAGCGCTTCACGCACTTTGTAGTGTGTGGTGCCGGGGCAGTAGAACATCATAAAGCCACCACCACCTGCGCCGCTTATCTTACCTCCGGTAGCGCCGGCTTTAAGGGCAGTCTCATACAGTTCATCCATTGCGGGGTTGGAAATGCCCGTAGCCATTTGTTTTTTAAAGCGGAAACCATAGTCAAGAATGGCGCCTATCTCGTCTACCTTACCTCTGAGCAGCGCCACTTTCATCATGCGTGCCTGTTCTTTTAACTGGTGCATGGCCTCTATGGATTTTTCGTTCTTATCTACTACATTTTTGCTTTGTGCTTCTATAATGGTAGACGAAAGCCTGGAAGTAGCGGTGAAATATAGGAGCAGGTTATTTTCCAGTTCGTGAAGGTATTTGTGTTTGATGCGGAGCGGGTTAACGATAACAGTATTATCACCATAGAACTCCATGAAGTTCACCCCGCCAAAGGTGGCAGCGTATTGATCCTGTTTGCCCCCCGCCATCTGGAGCTCCATCCGTTCTATCTCATACGATATATGGGCTATGTCATACTCGCCTAATGGTAAGTTCATCCATTCTCTGAAAGCACCCAGTATGGCCACCATCAGCGTAGACGAAGAGCCTAATCCTGAACCCGCAGGTGCATCCACCGAAGTGGTCAGCTTAAAACCCGACGGCACCCTCCCGTAATCGCGAACAATACGGTTATAAACACCTTTTGCAAGATCAAGCTGCCCGTCAATAGCCAGTGATCCAGTCAGGTCCAGTTCCGCTTTTTCCTTTCGGTCCATGGCTTCTATTATCACCACGGGCTTGTCCAGCGGTTCAATAGAGGCGTAAGCGTATAGCGATATGGTGGCATTAAGAATGGCACCTCCGTATATGTCGCAATAGGGGCTCACATCTGTGCCGCCGCCCGCCAGTCCTATACGTAAAGGAGCCTTACTTCTGTAAATCATCAGAGTGTTCTATTAAGAGGCTAAAATAAGATTTTGAACCGGGATTTATCGGATTAAGGGATTCGCAGGGCGGCCTGCTAAGCAGTTTTCGCTGCACGCCACGCCAATATGTAAAATATTAGTACGCCTAGTGCGCTGCCTATGGAGTCGGCATATATGTCCTGTATGCTTTTATTGCGCCCCAGGAAACTTAACAGCCCCTGCAACTCCTCTACCAGCCAGCCAAAGGCGCAACCCACCACCAGGGCGATAAGCAAAGAGCTCAACCTTTGTGATGGCCCCGCGCACATCCATAAAAAAGTAAAGACAGCAAAAAGTACGAAATGAACCCATTTGTCGGCCATGGGGATATTGCTCTCTGGCAAATCCGGGCCGGGAATAAAGCATAAAATAAAAATGAGCAAGGCCCATATAATGGTGTAGGTCCTTGCTCGTTTTTTATAAGGTGATGCTTTGGTAAAAGCCTGATTCAGCATAATATTAGCCTACCAGTTGCTGGTAAGCGGCTGCGTCCATCAGGTCATTTACTTCGGCCATGTTATCTATGGTCATTTTTATCATCCAGCCCTTACCGTAAGGGTCTGAGTTCACATCTTCCGGATTGCTCTCCAGTCCCGGATTAACCTCTGTTATGGTTCCCGATACAGGCAGGTACAGGTCAGATACAGTCTTCACAGCCTCTACAGTTCCGAATATCTCATTTGAGCCAAGGCTTTGTCCCTTGGTGCTTATATCCACAAAAACGATATCACCCAGCTCTCTCTGGGCAAAATCTGTGATACCTACGGTAGCGGTATTGCCTTCTACCTTTATCCATTCATGGTCCTTTGTGTACTTAAGCGCTTCAGGGAACTGCATATTTTCTTGTTTTAGTGGCGTAAAAATAGTGGAAAATAATTGTAAAAGCCATCGGCACATATTTAGTTTTTCCTACCGTGTCTGGTGCTTCGGGGCAGCATGTTTTACAGCTCAATTAACACCTTAAGAACAGGCTACCCACAGGCTTTCCACCGGGTTTTACAGGTGTTAAAGGCCAGACCGGAAG
>CAMPKR010000091.1 GCA_946887345.1 uncultured Bacteroidota bacterium
GCTGAAAGACCTCGGATCCGCTATGTTGCTTTAAAAACGTCCGATTTTTACAAAGGTTGAAGCGGCCATCCAGCTCAACTTTGCTCCAAAACAAATAACATGAAAAATTGGATCAATTGGTTTGAGATCGCTGTAACAGAACTGGATAGGGCTGTAGCCTTCTACAGCAGCGTTTTCGGGATAGAAATGCATACAATGGATATGACAGGTACGCAAATGGCGATGTTTCCCGCGGAAGGCGGCGGAGGGGCCCTCGTGAAAGGTGAGGACTATACACCCAGCATGGACGGCGCGCTGGTATACCTGAATGGCGGTGATGATCTTAGTGGTGCACTGGGCAAGATAGAAGGTGCAGGCGGAAAGGTGATAGTGCCGAAAACACATATAGGCGAAGGCATGGGGTACTTTGCTATGTTTATTGATACAGAAGGAAATAAAGTAGCTTTGCACTCAATGAATTAAGTATGAAGAAAGCTATATACAGCCTGCTGGCCGCGGCATTTTTGAGCTCCTGCGGCAACAGCGAACCACAGGAAATGGACGCAATAGTATCGGAAGACGGGCAAAAAACGAACAAGATGGAACAGGTGAATTGGATACTCGGCACCTGGCAGAATACGACCGAGCAAGGTACCTTTACCGAGTACTGGGAAAAGACCTCTGAGAGCCTATATACGGGAACGGGAACTTTGCTGTCACCAAAAGGCGACACTCTTTTTACCGAACATATAAAACTAGAGCTAGTGAATGACACCCTGTACTACAAACCCGTGGTGCAAGGACAGAATGAAGGAAAGGAAACTGTTTTTACAGAAAAGAGCCTGGGCGAGCATGAATTTGCGTTTGAAAATCCGGCTCATGATTTCCCCCAGCGAATCATTTATAAGAAATCCTCAGATAGCACTTTGTTGGCCCGTATAGAAGGCAGGGTAAACGGAAAAGATATGCAGGAGGAATACCAGTTTAAAAAGAAATAATCGCTTCGTCCTAAAAAGGAACGCTTGTAAAGCAAAAGTCCCACGCTCCAGAGACGTAGGACTTTTGTTATGTATAGTATTTTTTACTTGCTCTCCATCCTTATAACCGGAACGATCATCTCTTCCAGGGACACGCCGCCATGCTGGAAAGTGTCGCGGTAATAGTTCACGTAATAATTGTAGTTGTTAGGATAGCAGAGGAAGACATTTTCCTTTGCAAATATGAAGGTAGAGCTCACATTAGGTCGCGGAAGGCCTGCCTGCGCCGGATCGCGGAAGGCGAGAACGTCCTTTTCTTCGTATTGCAGGTTGCGACCGTGTTTATAGCGCAGGTTGGTAGTGGTATGTTTATCTCCGACACACTTGCTGGGCTGCTTTACGCGCACCGTACCATGATCTGTAGTAATGAACAGCTGTATGCCTTTATCAGCTATCTTTTTCAAAGCACGGTAGAGCGGGGAGTGTTCGAACCAACTAACCGTGAGTGAGCGATAAGACACTTCGTCACTTGCGAGCTCTTTCAGCACTTCCATTTCCGTACGTGCGTGCGATAGCATATCCACGAAGTTGTAGACGATAACCGTCAGGTCATTTGAAAGGTAGTTATGTATGTTGTCTTCCAGAGCCTTACCATTCTCGTTGTTAGTGATCTTGAGATACTGGTATTTAAGATTGTCCAACTTCAGATTCTTCAGCTGTTCTTTCATAAAGAAGTCTTCGTGAAGGTTTTTACCCCCTTCTTCATCGTCATTCTTCCATTCATTGGGATATTTCTGTGCTATATCAATTGGTAACATGCCGGCGAATAGTGCATTACGCGCATATTGTGTGGCGGTGGGAAGAATACTGTAGAACATATCTTCTTCCAGCAGCCGGAATGAGTCGCTGATGATAGGCTGTATCGCCTTCCACTGATCGTAGCGAAGATTGTCTATCACTACAAGGAAAGCGGGTTTTCCCTGTTCCAGGTGAGGGGCTACTTTTCTTTTTATCAATTCATGCGAGAAGAGTGGAGCATCTTCACCTTTATTCTTTATCCAACTAGCGTAGTTCTTATTTACGTACTTGAAAAATTCAGTGTTTGCTTCGGACTTTTGCGATTGCAGCACCTCCATCATTTCAGCACTGTCACTGCGAGCCATTTCCAGTTCCCAGTAAACCAATTTCTTATACAGTTCTTTCCACTCTTCATAGTTCGGATTAGAGCTTAGCGCCATGAAAAGATTACGAAAATCCTGCTGGTAGGAAAGTGTTGTCTTTTCAGAAACGAGGCGTTTGCTATCGATGATCTTCTTCAGGGAGAGCAAAACCTGGTTGGGATTAACGGGTTTGATGAGGTAGTCGGATATCTGGGACCCGATGGCTTCTTCCATAATGTTCTCAGCTTCGTTCTTGGTAACCATAACCACGGGAAGGTGGGGCTGGCTTTCTTTGATGCGGGAGAGGACTTCAAGGCCGGTAAGGCCGGGCATGCTTTCATCGAGCAACACCACATCTACTACCTTGTCTTTGAGGAACTCGAGGGCGTCGTGGCCGTTGGATACGGGGGTTACCTCGTAGCCCTTGCCTTTCAGGAACATGATCTGCGATTTCAGCGAATCTATCTCGTCATCTACCCATAATATTTCACCCTGGTTGTTCATATTTTACCGGTTTCTAAGTTTTGTGAACTGAATACGATCAAAAGTACAATTCTATTATACCGAATTATATTCTTTAACGCAATTTTGGCAAGCTGTGCTATTTGCAATAACGCTATATACCTAGTAGTATTGCAGGGTTAAGTGTATAAACATTATGCCCGATATAATTATACGCGAAGCGAGAGCTGAGGATTGCGGACGGATGCTGGAACTGGTAAAGGAACTGGCAGTATATGAACGTGCGCCTGATGAAGTAACGGTAGACCCTGAACACTTCAGGGAGAGTGGTTTTGGGGAAAAGCCCGTATGGTGGGCCTATGTAGCTGAGACCGACGGCTTTGTGGTGGGTTTTGCGCTATACTATGTTCGTTTTTCGACCTGGAAGGGGCAGCGGATGTACCTGGAAGACATATTGGTAACAGAAGAATGGCGCTGTAAAGGAATAGGCAGAATGCTGATGGACCAACTAATAGAGGTGGCCCGGGAGAGAAAATTCAGTGGTATTATGTGGCAAGTGCTGGACTGGAACGAGCCTGCAATCAATTTCTACAGAAGATACGACCCCAAATTTGACAGTGAGTGGCTGAATGTAAGCATGGAGCTTACTCACCCTGCATAAAATCCTTGTTCAGGTAGCCGGGACATTTATACACCTTCAACTGGAAAGAAAGTGTGATCATAGCAGTCATGTATTGATCTCGTGTGGAAGGATTACCCCTTTGCTTGCCCGGCCGACCAATGGGATCGTTAGGTGTTACTTCCAGTGAGCGGTCTTGTATGAAATACTGAGGAACCGGATTGTTGACATTTCCCGCAAAAAGATCCCGGTCAACGTAATAAGTACTTACATCATCTAAATAATCAGTCATTGTCAGCCTGTCGGCAATCTCAAAGCCGAGGTTCACACCCGGCCTCAGCCAGTATTTAAGACCAAAGCCGATAGGGAAGCAAACGGCGGTTGTGCTGTATTTGTGCTGATCATAACCATAGTTCTGGCCTTCCGTACCTATTGGACGCAGATGATATTTCTGACCATTGTAGAAGGTGTAAGGATTGTAGTGGAACACCCCAACACCCAAAGTAAGGTAAGGAGTAAAACGTCCACCTTCCCGGCCTGTAGCAAAACGGAAGAAATTAAACTCAGCCTGAACGCTTGCCTCAAAAACCTCACTTTCAAAATTCAGGTTGCGTTTGCGGTTGTAAGGGTTATTGGAAAGCTTATCGTCGAAACCCACCTTTGCAAACACGACGCTGACCTTACCGGAAATGAAAGGATTAAAATGGTAACGGGCAAAAAAGCTCCCGGCGGGACGGACATATTTAAAAGTAGTCTCGTTCAGGTCGCCGAAATACTGCGCACCGCCGAGACCCACACCAAATTCGGTGGAGCTATAGAACACCTGGGCCGAAGCCGGCAAAGCAGGCAGCAGCGCCAGAGCAATATATATGGAGAGCCTTTTTATCATCTTAAGTATCAACTACAAATGTAACTTTTTATTGTTTAGTTGCGCCGGTCAATACCCCAATAGAGCTTCTGGCGGATAGTTTGCAGGAAGTTGTGCTCATCGGGGCGGACCAGGGATATGGTGAAATTTTCTTTTTTTACTGCAATCTGTACCGAACTGGTAATCGTCTCTGTGCGCGAATCCAGAGTACATAAAAACTGTTCCGTTCGCCCCTCTACCTCAAAGGAGATAACATTGTCATCGGGCACCACTATGGGACGGGTATTAAGATTGTGCGGGGCCACCGGAGTGATCACAAAGCTGGATGTTTGCGGAAACACTACGGGCCCACCGCAACTGAGAGAATACCCAGTAGACCCGGTAGGTGTAGCCACGATCAAACCATCAGCCCAGTAGGTATTGAGAAACTCACCATTGAGGTAAGTATGAATTTTGATCATTGAAGAAGAATCCTTCCTGTGAATGGTGAACTCGTTGAGGGCATAGGGTGCGCCATCAAAAAGAGGCACACTGGAATCGAGGTGTATAAGTGATCTTTTTTCCAGGGTGTAGGAGCCGCGCACAAGTGAAAGAATAGCGCCTTCTACTTCTTCTTCGGGTATGGCAGCAAGGAAACCCAACCGGCCCAAATTGATGCCTATAAGAGGTATGTTGGTACCGCCAACGAATGATACGGTATCGAGCATGGTACCATCGCCGCCAAGACTGAAGAGCATATCTGTATTCACCGGCAGATCAATGCGACTGGAAAAAAAGCGCGGACTGGCAACTTCAAAAGGCAGATGTGACTGAATGCGCTCATAAAATTCTTTGTAAAAAACCATCTGGAGCTTATGGTCCTTCAGCATCTGCAGTATTCGCTGCAATACGGGTATATCTTGTTCTTCGAATGTGCGATTATATAATGCTACTAACATGCATATGGATTACGTGTCCTCTCCGCCCCTTACTATTCGCTATTAGAGTGTAAAAATAGTCCTTTTTCACCCAAATGGTTAAAGGTATACTCAAAACGCAGCTTTAGCTGGTAAGCTGTGACCAGGTCGATGCCTATGCCGCCCGAGTAGAGAAGGCGGTTATTCAGCTTGCTATTGAGTGGATTGGGGTTACGTACAGCACCTATATCAGCAAATAGCTTTGGATAAAGCCTGATGGGAATGACAGACAAGACACGGATGGGGATGCCTTTGATAGTGTAGTTAAGTGCTTCGTATTTAAAGTCGAAACGAAAGAGACCGTATTGGGGTCCATCTATTACATAGTATTCATAGCCCCGCATATAGTCGTTCTGGCCGCCCATACCGCCAAGAAAGGCATAAGGAGGGCGCTCAGGTAACATGAGCCTTCCACGGAAGATGACATCCCAGAAGACTTTGCTGAAGGGATTGTGAAAATATCCGGCTTCAACATTAGCAAACGCCTGCCAGGCGAGCCCCGATAATCCAATGCGATTAGTGGAATGGCCGATAAGTTTAAAGCCACGAAGCGGATAATTCCAGTTATCGACCTTATTGATATCAATACGGAAAAGAAACTCCAGATATTCTGCACGCGTACTTCCACCTGCAAAATAAGAAGGGTTCAGGTTACGGAGGCTGTCGTCAATTTCAAAGAACCGATATGAGACTTGAAAAAGATGGCGGGTAGCATAGGCAGGACGGAAGGTGTAACTGAGATTGGTCTCAAAAACGTGCAGAATATCGCGGTCGGGGTTGCCCGCGAATTCCCATTTGTTAGAGTCGGTACGGATATAGGTCTCGCGGTTGCGTGAATCGTAGACCGAGATGCCGATGCCGTGTTTCTGGCTTTTATCGATAAAAGGCCGCTGGTAGTTGATACCGAACTTTTGAGTGTATCCTACCTGGGCAGAGAGGCTGAGCTTTTCGTGATTGCCGCGAAAATTGAAATGGGAGAGTGCGACGCCTATCAGGGCACGTTTGATCTTGTGGTCCTGCTCGTACCACCAAACATTGAAGTTCCGGTCAGCCAGCTTGAGAGATATCTCAGGGAAGATATACCAGCGTTCTTTAACTGCGATATGCCAGATCACTCCGGAACTACTCGTCTTCTCTAACCGTATACCTACTTCGTTAAACAACTCCAGGTTAATGATCCGGATCTTGTTCAGGTTCATGATGTACTCCAGGGAATCCCGCGAAACAATGTCGCCATCTTTGATGTTCATCTCCCTAAGGATGATACGCTCGCGGGTTTGTTTGTTGCCCGTGATAAGGATCTTTATTATCTGTATGTGCTCATTGAGGCCTCCGGGAATGTGTTTCCTCATCGTATCAGCCTGCACATGGGCAGAAGTCTCAGCCTGGGCATAGAGGTTGGCAGAGCAAAAAAGACAGAAAATGATGGGCAAGAAGTATTTCATCGGCCTATTACTTGCAATATAATATACGCCCTGCTTATACTCTGTATCTGCTTGCCTTTTTCATGGATCTTCACCCAAAAACGCTTCATAATCCTTAACTTTATATACCATGTTTCGCCAATTATCAGTTATTGCCCTGTCTGCAGGAATGTTGGTATACGCCCTTTCTTCCTGTAAGCATGAACCATTCGACCTTACGAAGGGAGACTTCCCTGAAGACATCTCCCGTATTGTGATCAATAAATGCGCCACTACGGGATGCCACGATGCTGCCGGCGCCGTAAATGCTGCCAGACTGAGGCTAGATAGCTGGGATGAGCTTTTTAAAGGCAGCTCGCATGGTGCTGTGGTGATACCCTATAGCCCCAAATACAGCACGCTGCTCTATTACATAAATGTGGATGCCCATGCCAACAACGATATAGTAGCCACGCCCACGATGCCCTATAATATGTCGCCACTGACTGAAGCTGAGTATAATGCTGTGAAGAACTGGATAGCGAACGGTGCGCCTAATGCTGACGGAGTGGTAGCTTTTGCAAGTGAGGCAGAGACGAGACAGAAGGTATATATGACGCAACAAGGATGTGATGACCAAATAGCTGTTATTGATGCAAAGAGTGGCTTGGTGATGAGGTACATAGCAGTAGGCACCACAGGCAACTCAGAAAAGCCTCATAATGTAAGGGTATCACCCGATGGAAAATATGCTTACGTATGTTTTGCGCAAGGTCAAATATTACAGAAGATAGATACTCGCAC
This sequence comes from uncultured Bacteroidota bacterium, assembly GCA_946887345.1. The sequence goes on from CAMPKR010000091.1 coordinate 7,229, forward strand.
CGACCAGGTCGTGAGTGCAGCTACCCTGGAGCTCGGAAGTTGGAACGTATTAAATCTATCAGCAGATGGTAGCAAATTGTTTGTCAGCGACCTTTCTAACCATAGAATAGCCTATATTAATACAGATAATATGGCAGTCATAAATTTAAACTTCCTGACGGACCTAACGCAGGCACATGGCATTGCCAGCAGTCCATCGTTTGATACTGTATACATAACCAGCCAAAACACAAATGTTGTTTACAGGTTCACCCCTAATGACCTGATAGAACCTGTAAAAGAAATATACCTGAAGGGAACCGAAAAGATACTGGGATATAATTCGGGCAATCCCAATCCCCACGAAATAATGATATCTCCTGACAATCAAAAGTTCATAGTTACATGCGAGAATACCCGTGATGTGAGGATCGTTGACGTGGACAGCTTGTATGTTGACTCGATTGCTGTTGGCATTTTGCCCAGAGAAATGGCTTATTCAAAAAAACGCAAACTGTTGTTTGTCACCTGCGTGGATGATGTTAATAACTATAGTCCAAAATCGAGAGGTTCAGTTTACGTAATAGATTTAAGCACGCGGCAAGTTGTCGGCCTGCCGATAAAAGGAGATTTCTTTCAACCACATGGCATAACGGTAGATGAGCAGAATGACCTGATATATATAGCAAGTGAGAACATAGACGTAACAGGACCAACACCACACCACTCAGCCAATTGCAATGGCCGCAACGGTTGGTATTCAATTTATAATCTTAACACCTTACAGCCGATCAACAATATACGATACGAAGTGAGCCCGGATCCCTACGGTGCCGACGTGCGGTTTAAATGAGTATTTTTGCTTTCTATGCTTACAGTTTCCTTACATGGCATCAGGCTACATGCTCCACATGGATTGTATCCGCAGGAGCATGTGCTGGGCAATGAATTTGAAGTAGATGCAGATGTCTGGGTACCTTCTGAAACCACACCCTGGCCGTTTGTGGACTATACCGCGATCTTCGCCGTCGTGAATGAAGTATTCCTTAGAGAAGGCCAGTTATTGGAAACTTTTACACTTAATATCCATACGGCGCTGAAAGAGGTATTTCCGATAGCGGAAAAAATACGTGTAGTCGTGAGAAAAATGCATCCACCGTTACAGGGATCCGTAAAATATTCGCAGGTTGCTTATGAGCGTTAAGCCGTACAATAC
>CAMPKR010000092.1 GCA_946887345.1 uncultured Bacteroidota bacterium
GCCATTTTAATGAAAATAATTAATCTAGCCACCAACCATTTTTCAGTACATTACCGAAAATCGGGACTCTTTGCTTATACTTGAGCTGCAAAAACACCGATTTTATGAGAAAAGCTACCCTGCTGCTTACCCTTGCCGCACTTTCCCTTGGTTTAACCTCCTGCTACAAAAACTGGACTTGCGCCTGTAAGATCACCACCACCGCCACATACAGTTCTGGTCCTCAGACGGACATTGACTATCTGCACGTAGAACTGCTTGGCTTCAAGAGCAAGGCTAAAAAAGACTGTAATGCTATGGACGATAGCGAGAATTATGGTAGCGTGGTTTCTACTACTGACTGCACGCTTTCAGAGTAAGTTAGATCAATCCCTTTTCCAGCTCAATAAACATGTCAGCAGCAGGTCTTTGTTCCCAGAGTGCCTGGTAGATGCCGGAGGCAATCGGTATGTCTATATGAAAGGACTTGGAGATCGCCTGCATGCCTCTCGACGCATAGTAGCCTTCAGCTACCATACTCATTTCCAGTTGCGCTGACTTTACAGAGTAGCCCTTACCCAGCATTGCGCCAAAAGTACGGTTACGGCTATGGAGTGAGTAGCAAGTTACCAGGAGGTCGCCGAGATAGGCAGAAGTATGAAAATCGGGATGCTCATCAGAAGGATGCACTTTTTCAAAGTGTATTTCAAGGAATCGGTGCATCTCGCGGTAGCAGTTGGTGATGTATACGCTCAGGAAGTTATCGCCATAATCCAGCGCATGGGCCATACCTGCACCTATGGCATATATATTCTTCAGCACGGCGGCAAACTGGGCCCCCCATATATCGTGATTGTAAGTGGTATTGATATAAGTGTTGCTGAATGCTGTAGCTACCGCTGAAGTAAGTTCATCATTCAGTCCTGAGAAGGTGAGGTAGGAGAGACGTTCGTCCGCTACTTCCTCGGCATGGCACGGGCCGGTAATGGCTACATACTTGTTAAGGTCGTAGCCTATCTTCTCCGTAAGGTAATCGTTCAGCAGCAGGTTGCTATCCGGCAGAATACCTTTTATCGCTGAAAGGATATTCTTGCTTAGCCACAGGCTTGCGTCTACGCTTTCTATCACTACCTGGGCGTAAGAAGACGGAACTGCAAAGATGATAGTATCGCAGGCTTGCAATACTTCTTCCAGTTGGTCGGTGGGCTTTATCGTTTCAGGTAAAAAGCGGACAGAGGTCAGGTAGTGCGGATTATGATTCCTTGCCTGCAGGTGCTTTACAGATTCGCCGTTGCGCACCCACCAGTGTATAGCATAGCCATTGTCGGTAAGTATCTTGGCAATAGCTGTTCCCCAGCTACCGTTGCCGACAATTCCTATAGTGCCCAGAACCTTATTACTTGCCAATGTTATAATGTGCTAATGAAAAAACTACCTGATCCTTTCAGCCGACAGTTCATCACCATGCTCCTTCGTGCCCAGTGTCAGGTACTGATTTCTGCCAATGCTTATGTAGAACAGCAGCAGCAAAACTAATGGTAAAATAAAGAAAATGGAAAGCTGGATACCAAAAAAGAGCTGCATAATGAAATGCAGGGTTACGAGTATAACCGAAAAAGGCATCATCACCTTATTATGCTTAAAGCCCGAAAGCTCAAACACACGGTTCTCGTTCTCCGATACGTTGAATTTGATGGTCTGGCTGCCACACCAGTCGATCTTGGCCACAAGCTGATACTCACCTGCCGGTATTTCGTACTCAATGGTTTCGTCGTTATCTATATCACTTAGATGTTCACCATCCAGGTAGAGGCCTATACTTCTGAATCTATTCATGAATTCGTTAGCCCGCACAATTACTATTCTCGCCATATTGGGTTATGCTAAACGTCAAATTTAGGGATTTGGAAGGAAGAATCCACGTTAAATTATTCATCTTCCTTGTCTTCAAAAAGCTTGTCTTTTTCTACCATCTTCACCCTGCTTTTGTCGCGCAGGGTGCGGGCTATAGCACCGTATGGGGCCGTCACTACCTGTTCTCCTTTTTTCAGGCCTTCAGTGATTTGTATATAGGTATTATCCTGTATGCTGGTTTTTACATCTCTCGTCGTTACTTTTTTAGACTTCTCGTCATATACAAACACTACTTGCCTAATTTCTTCCAGGGCAAATGAAGGATTATTCTTATTCTTATCTTTTATGCTATCAGGCCAGTCGCGGGTAGTTACGGCGTTCACTGGTACGGAAAGGATATTATGCTGCTTATTAGTCTGTATTTCTACCGAGGCAGACATGCCCGGCTTGAACGGGAACTTACCCTTGGGCAGGTTTGCAACCAGGTCTGAATAGCTCTCAGGCAGTATCAGTATATGCACCGTGTAGTTGGTGACCTGGTCGGTAGAGTTCTGTTGCATCATGGTAGACTTGCTTGATACAGCTATCTTAGATACGATGCCGGTAAATTTCCTGTTGCGGTAAGCATCTGCATCTATTATTGTTGTGTCACCTATTTTCACCTTGGCAATGTCTGTCTCGCTCACCTCCACGCGTACCTCTATACGGCTCATATCTGCAATGGTCAGCATTTCTGTCCCGGCCATTTGGGCAGTACCTACCACGCGCTCGCCCTGCTTTACGTTCAGTTGCGAAATGATACCGGCAGTAGGTGCCGTGATAGTGGTCCTGCGCAGGTTTTCGCGGGTCTGCGAAAGGTTAGCTTCCGCAGCCCTTACACCATATTGTCCGCTTGATGTATTGGCCTTGGCTGCTTCATAGGAGGCTTTGGCGCTTTTATAGTTAGCCTCGGCCTGTTCAAATTCGAGTGCCGATATTACCTTGTCTTTATAAAGCTTCTTATTGCGCTCAAATGTAGCCAGCGCCAGGTCGTACTGTGATTGCGCCTGCGCTACCATTTCCTTAGTGTTGGTTACTCCCGCACGTGATTGCTGTACAGAGGCCTCCGCCTGCGTTACTATTGAACTATAGATAGCAGGATTGATCTTTACCAGCAGCTGGCCCTTTTGTACACTATCACCTTCTTCTATCGTAAGCTGAATAATTTCACCGCTTACTTCAGGGGCGATCTTCACTTCTGTTTCAGGATATATCTTTCCACTGGCAGTAACTGTCTCGGTAATGGTGTGCAGTTCGGTTTTTTCTACCGCTACTTTTAGTCCGCCATCATCGCCCGATTTACCCAATGCAATGATGATGATCAGCAGCAGGATAGAGCCTATTATTATCCACCACAGCCTTTTTTTCTTCCAGGAGGAGGAGCGTCCGGCTTTGGCAGAGTGAACTGAGGTAGTGTGCGTGTTATCCATGTTGTGATCCGTATATGTTATTTCACCTCGCTGCCATTTGTAGCAGCTTCTGATGGCGAAACAAAAATAAGTTTTCCGTCGTTATCGGTAGCGCAGAGTATCATACCCCTGCTTTCTATTCCTTTCATTTTTCGGGGTGCCAGGTTGGCCACCACTGTTACTTGCCTGCCTATTATCTCCTCGGGCTTGTAGTGCTGCGCAATGCCCGATACCACCGTTCTTTTTTCAAAGCCGAGATCAATTTCCAGCTTCAGCAGCTTATCTGCCTTCTCCACCTTTTCTGCACTCACGATGGTACCTGCACGCAGGTCTATCTTCGTGAAGTCGTCGATAGTTATTTCAGGCTTCTGCTGTGCCTGTGCAGGCTTTTCTTCGGCAGGTTTAGCTGTCGCCTGTGCTGCAGCACTTTGCTTTAGGTTCTCGTGCAGCTTTTCTACCTGCGTAGCTACTTCAGTGTCTTCTATCTTCCTGAACAGCAGCTCGGGTGCCCTCAGCGGGTAGCCTACATTCAGCAGGTCCATCCTCCCTGCATTTTCCCAATCCAGCATGCGGTCTACTACCTTCATCATACCGCACATCTTCTTTGCTGTAAACGGCAGGAAAGGATTAGAAAGTATGGCCAGGTTGGCACAAAGCTGCAGGCATATATGCAGGCAGTTATCTATCAGCTTCTGGTCTTCCGGTTTTTCGGCTACGGTTTTAGCCACTATCCATGGCTGCTTGTCCTGCATGTACTTATTGCCTTTACGGGCGAGATCTATCACCTCGTATAGCCCATCGCGGAACTTGTAGTTTTCCAGGTCGGCCTCTACCAGGGTCTTCGTATTACGTATTTCGTTTATCAGCATCCTGTCAGCATCGTCCATCACGTCTTCATGCAGTTTCGGCACCTTGCCATTGCATAATTTGTGCATTAGTACAAAAGCACGGTTGATAAAGTTGCCAAAAATTGAAACCAGTTCGTTATTGGTCCTGTCCTGGAAATCCTTCCAGGTAAAGTCATTGTCCTTGGTTTCAGGCGCATTCGCGCAAAGCACATATCTCAGCACATCCTGCTGATCGGGGAAGTCCTTTATGTATTCATCTACCCACACCGCCCAGTTGCGCGAGGTAGACACTTTATCTCCTTCAATGTTCAGAAACTCATTGGCCGGTACATTCTCAGGCAGCACAAATTTTCCATGTGCTTTCAGCATCGCCGGGAATATGATACAATGGAACACAATGTTGTCCTTGCCTATAAAGTGCACCAGCTTAGTATCCTCCTGCTGCCAATAGTCAGCCCACTGGTTCGTGAGTTCTTTGGTGGCGCTTATATAACCGATGGGTGCATCAAACCATACATAAAGTACTTTGCCTTTTGCATCGGTGAGCGGCACGGGCACACCCCAGTTGCTATCGCGGGTCATAGCGCGTGGCTGCAGGCCGTTGTCTATCCAGCTCTTACACTGGCCGTATACATTGGCCTTCCACTCGTTCTTCTTTCCTTCCACTATCCATTCGTTGAGGAATGACTCATATTTATTCAAAGGAAAATACCAGTGCTTCGTCAGTTTCTTTATGGGTTTGGCATTGCTGAGTGCTGAGCGCGGGTTGATCAGTTGCTCAGGGGAAAGTGTGCTGCCGCATTTCTCGCATTGGTCGCCATAGGCATTTTCATTACTGCATACGGGACAGGTACCAACTATATACCTGTCAGCCAGGAATACATCCTTTTCTTCATCGTAGTATTGTTCACTTTCGCGTTCTTCAAACAGGCCATCATTGTACAGCTTGGTGAAAAAATCCTGCGAGGTCTCATGGTGTATCTTATTAGAAGTACGCGAATAGATATCGAAAGAGATACCCATCTGCTCAAAGCTGTCTTTTATAATGGCATTGTACTTATCTACCACCTGCTGAGGTGTGATACCTTCCCTCATGGCGCGGATAGTAATTGGCACACCGTGCTCATCGCTTCCGCAAACAAATTTTACATCTCTTTTCTGAGCCCTTAAATACCTTACATATATATCAGATGGCAGGTAACAGCCAGCCAGGTGACCTATATGCACGGGACCATTGGCATAGGGTAGGGCGGCAGTCACTAAATAGCGCTTAAAATCCATTCCGTTGTTCGTCTTAAATTCAGGCTGCAAGATAAGGAATAGGGTGGAGAGATAGGGAAGACATTAGCATTAATGTTTAATTGATTGGGTTAATATCCAACTGGCTGCCGGCCGGTATGTCGAAACCTGATTATTTGTATTTCCGAATCAGTAATTAGGTATGAAATGCGAAAGTGATGGAGCTCAAACGCTCTATAGTTAGTGTCGTTGTCAACTCTATATTTATCTGCCGGGTATCTTGTAGGATTTTCATATAGTTCTCCTACAGCTTTGTAAATGTCCTTCCTGACTTTTACTGAATTAGCTTTGGAGTCCTTGGAAATATATTGAATAGCTTTTCTAAAGTCCTTTATTGCAAAAGAACTCCAGACTATCTTGTGTTTTTTGCTTACCATGAATCCATCTCTTTTTCGAGATCTTCATGTGTGGTGAACTCCCCGCTTTTTATCTGTGCAACGGCTTCATCCAATTCCTTATTATATTGAACGATATCTTCGGAGATATTCCCCTTCTTCAAAACCAGGAATGAGCGGATAACGGCAAGAATTGATTTCTTTTCCTCGCTTCCTAACAGCGGCAGATATTTTTGTATTTCAGAATCTAATGTAGTTGCCATGGTACCCAAATTTACTGATTATTGTCGTCTATACCTTTACTCTTAACATTATTTATAACCTACCACTCCTTTTCCAGCCACTCCTTCACCTTATAATCTGTAAGGTCAAATTTCACAGGCACTACGCTGGCATAGCCGTCTTTCAGTGCCTGCACATCTGTGTCATCGCCCTTATCCATATTCAGGAACTTTCCTGTCATCCAGTAATAGTCCTTCCCGCGGGGGTCCACCCTGTGGTCAAACTCCTCTTCCCACTTAGCATAAGCCTGGCGACATATCTTCAAACCTTTAAACTCCTCTGCACTTCTTATGGGTATGTTTACATTCAGGAGTGTGTGTGGCAGCAGATCAGAACTGAGCATTTTTTGAGTTACTTCCCTTGCTACCTGCTTCGCCACCGTAAAATCTGCATTGTAGTTATAGTCTAAAGATGAAAAGCCTACAGAGGGTATCCCTTCTATCGCCGCTTCCATTGCCGCCGACATGGTGCCGGAATAAATTACATTGATCGAATTGTTAGCACCATGGTTAATGCCGCTCACGCAGATATCTGCCTTGCGGTGGAGTATTTTATCTTTAGCAAGCTTCACGCAGTCAACCGGCGTGCCGCTGCATTGCCAGGCTTCTATGCCTTCAAAGATGTCTGCTTTGTATAGCCTTAATGGATGCCCTATAGTTATCGCATGTCCCATTCCCGATTGCGGACTGTCAGGGGCTACTACTATTACTCTTCCCAGGTCTTTTACGGCTTCTACCAGTGCCCTTATGCCGGGCGCTGCTATTCCGTCATCGTTAGTTACCAGTATTACCGGCTTTTCTTTGCTCATGCCGCAAAATTACTGATCTCTGTGCTGTATCATATCCCTGCCCAGCAAATAATATAGTGTACACCATCCCAGGCTTACTAATATATATATCCACTTTTCAGGTGCATCCTGCTTCAGCAGCTGCTGGGCCATACTCATCATAGGGAAGGGGAGCAGCTCATCGCTGGATTGCAATGGCAGAAAGTTGCCGTAGTGTGTTTCTGTACTCCAGTTGATGAGGCCCCTCAGCATATTTTCTATTATCAGGATGTACAGCATAAAGATGCCTATAGCAAGGCCGCTTCTTTTTATCCAGATCGATATAACCAGTGCAAACCCAAGGTAGTTGATCGCCAGCACAAAGAAGTACAGTATCTGCTCGCCTTTTTCAAATATGTCACTCAGGTCGCCGTAATGCGTTAAGCCAAGTATAGCTCCTGTGAGAAAAAGATAGATGGTTGCCAATAGGCTCAGTGCCACCACCAGCCAAACCTTGGCATGATAAAATTGCATCCTGCTCCAGCCGTCTATTACATTTTGCCTGTGCGTCCGGTAAGTAAATTCGTTCGTGGTGAGTATGATAACCAGCATCGAGAGGAATATGATAAAGATGCTGGCCCAGAAACCTACGTTCTCCCATACACCCGGGAAAGAATAAGCGCGGTTAAGAAAATTAACTCCGCCTCCGCCCATTTGCATCATCCCGCTTGCTATCATATAGTTCCACAAGGGCAGAAGTACGGTAAAGAATGCTGCCAGTATCCAGAACGTGCGGTAGCGTTTTATTTTGAGCCATTCTATGGCAAGTAGTGCTTTCATTTGTCTTAGTTGGTGAGTTCCATGAATTTTGTTTCCAGGCTTTTCTTCTTCAGCGCCAGGTGAGATAGTACTATGCCCTTGCTCATGCAGTATTCGTTTACCTGTGCAGGCACTACACCCGCATCGCAACTCAGTTGCAGGCTGCCATTCACTTGCAACACTTTGTGTATACCCGGCATCGCAGTTATTGCGTCATTGAGCGCGGCCATATCTTTAGCTTTTATCTCTACCTGGTCTTCACTTCTCAGTACTTCATTTACATCGCCTGTCAGCAGTAGCTCACCTTGCTTTAGTATCGCAACATGTGTGCACACTTTCTCCACCTCATCCAGCAGGTGGCTCGCCATAATTATCGTGATACCTTCGCTATTCAGTCGCCTTATCAGCTCTCTTATCTCTGCTATGCCCGCCGGGTCTAAGCCATTGGTCGGCTCATCAAATACCAGCACCCTGGGATTCCCTAGCAAAGCAGAGCCTATAGCCAGCCTCTGCTTCATTCCCAGTGAATAGGTCTGGAACTTGGAGTGCTTCCTTTCCAGCAGTCCTACTTTTTGCAGCACTCTTTCCCTGTCATCCTGCCCGCGCTGCTTAATAGCTGCCGCTACGCCCAGGTTATCCCACGCCGACATGTAATGATAAAAATTAGGAGTCTCCAGCAGCGAACCTATCTGCCTTCGCGCCTCATCCTGCTGCACGGCAACACGGGCACATCCGCTGCCGGTGAAGTC
>CAMPKR010000093.1 GCA_946887345.1 uncultured Bacteroidota bacterium
GTTTTAAACAAAAGGCCGTTTAAATACGCGATTAAGATTCGGCGCGGACGCTTGCCTGCCGGGCAGGCAGATCTACGGGAAAACTGTCACTTTTTGGAGAGTTGACTTTTGCATTTTGATTTCGCTCACCCAGATACCGTTACCTGACTGACTGAACAGGCAAGAGCCATTGCATCATTGAGCCGTTGAGCATTCCTTATATGCTGCCCGTCCTTCCGCCGTCAACCGGAATACTGGTGCCATTCACATATCCAGCCGCCGGAGAAGCCAGAAAGGCCACCATTGCCGCTATCTCTTCGGGCTGACCAAAACGTTTGGCAGGTATCTCCTCCAGCATCTCCTTTTCTACAGCATCCTGGCTGTGCCCGGTCTTGGCTGCCTTATTATTAATAATAGTTTCCAGCCTGCCCGTAGCCGTAGCGCCGGGAAGCACATTATTGACGGTAATACCGAACGGAGCCAATTCATTGGCCATAGTCTTGGCCCACGATGCAACAGCTCCGCGGATGGTATTGGATACACCCAGGCCCTTAAGCGGGATCTTCACCGAAGTGGATATAATATTGATGATACGGCCGTACGCTGCGGTCTTCATGCCCGGCATGCACAGAGTGGCCAGTATATGATTGCAAACCAGGTGCTGCTCAAAGGCTGACAGGAAATTATCCGGGTTGGCATCAGTTATCGGGCCGGCAGGCGGGCCGCCTGTGTTATTCACCAGTATATGTATCGGATTGGCGGCTACAAAACCCGCTACTGTCTCTTTCAGTTGCTGCGGCTGACTAAAATCTGCCACCAGGTAGCTGTGCTGCTGGCCTTTGCCTGTATCCAGCGTAGAGAGCGCCTGTCTCAACTTTTCTTCATTCCGGGCTATTAGTACACAATCAGCACCAAGCGATGCCAGCGCTGTGGCGCTGGCCAACCCAATTCCCTGGGTGCTGCCGGCAACCAGGGCCCTTTTACCCTTCAGATCCATTGAAAGCATGAGCGTAGCTATTTAGGCAGCGAAAATAGTACATATGCCCGTCAATTCCTTTTATACTAATACTTCGTTAAGCGGTAGTAAACAGGGGGTTAAACGAGCCTGCTTTTTTGGAAACAGCCCCCTGGCAATAGCATCTTTGTTCCAACAAAACAAAACGGGGATATGAAAAACATTCTGTTTATACTCTTACTGCTTCCTAACCTGCTGAAAGCAGAGTCATTTAGCTACAACCGGCTGATAATGGTAAGCCAGGGATCGGATAATTTCTCTTTGGACAGGGACAAAACGGTGCGCACCAAAGGCACTATTAATATTGAAGGCAACAGCATAACAATAGATAAAGAAAGCTACACGCTGAAGCCAACAAAAAAAGAGAACTGCTTCAAATGCAAAGGTGGCATGTTCCAGATGGTATATGTTGCAGGCAGACTGGCCTATGTGCAACACTACCGCTTTGGGAAAATATATAACTACCACATTCAGAATACACCCGATCCGGCCAAGGGCAGGAACAGCGCCTAACGATACTCGAAACAAGAAAGGAGAACACAAACCAAAAGCGTCCCGCGAATGCGGGATGCTTTCTTTTAATATATCCGCTTCCTTATCCCAAGCCTATTGCGTATTTTTACCCGGGAGAACCAGCATACTGCATATATGGCATTACTACGATTCAGAGTTTATTGGGAAGAGGACGACCAGGTATACCGTGATTTAGAGGTGAAGGTAGGGCAGACCTTTTTAGAGCTTCATAAAGCGATTGTACAGGCCTACGAATTTGATGGGAAACACAGTGCCTCCTTCTTTGAAAGCAACGAACGCTGGGAAAGAGGAAGGGAACTGAACTCTGAAGTGCTGGTGAACAAAAAAGACGCTCCCGCCCTAAGCATGATGCGCACACCTGTGAGCGCTTTGGTAACTAAGCCCGACGAGAAATTCGTTTACGTCTACGACCCCGCTAAGAATTGGACCTTCCTGGTAGAGCTGATAGGCGTGGTGAAAGAAGAAGATCCTAAGCATACCTACCCCAGGGTATTCCGTAAGGAAGGCGTGGCCCCTGCCCAATATGGCGTGAAAGGCGTGAATCCCGACAAGCTGATGGAAATAGAAGAAAAGTATGACCTCAGCAACGAGGATATGCTTGAGGGCTTCGGTAATGAGGGTGAAGATGGCACTACAAGTTTTGGCGGTGGCGGCGGTGAGGAATCCCTGAGCGACGAGTAGCAGGATGACCCGGTCTTTCGATTTTCTACATGGACTTTTGACTTTCTACTTTTGACTCTCTACTTTCGACTTTTGACTTTTGACTTTGAACTCAAGTCTCCCGATAGTTTATGTTATTTGCGGACCTACTGCTGTAGGTAAAACTGCTATTGCAATCGCATTGGCCAAACACCTGCGCACGTCAATAGTATCTGCCGACAGCAGGCAGTGCTATACAGAAATGAGCATTGGCACTGCTAAGCCCTCCCCGAAAGAACTGGCTGAAGTAAAACACTATTTCATTAACGAATTCCCTGTAACCGAATCGCTTAGTGCCGCAGATTATGAAAAACTCGCACTAGGCTACCTTGACGAAATTTTCAAAACATCAGGTACTGCTGTCGTCTGCGGCGGTACGGGCCTGTATATAAAAGCACTCTGCGAAGGCCTGGATGAAATGCCCGAAGCAGATGAGGAAATGAGCGCCGAAATAATTGAGCAATATAAGCTCGGCGGCATGGAGTGGCTACGGGAAGCAGTTGAAAATGAGGACCCCGCGTTCTACGAAAGTTCAGAAAGTGAGAATCCCGCGAGGCTGATCCGCGCGCTGATCTTCAAGCGCTCTACAGGTGAGAGTATACTGGAATACAGAACCGGTGAAAAGAAACCCAGGCACTTTCAAATCGTCAAGATCGGGATCGAATTGCCCCGCGAAATATTGTACGAACGCATTAATAAGCGGGTCGATATAATGATGGAACAAGGCTTGCTTGATGAAGCTAAAGGTCTGTATCCCCACAAGCATCTTAAAAACCTGCAAACAGTAGGTTATGTTGAGCTCTTCGATTACCTCGACGGCAAATACAGTTTGCAAGAGGCGATAGCGAAAATAAAACAACACACCCGCAACTACGCCAAACGCCAACTGACATGGTTCAGAAAAGATCAGGAAGTAAAATGGCTGAATGCAGGTGATAAAGATATCATCAGCAAAATATTACACCAATAAAAAAGCCCCGGATCGTACCGGGGCTTTTTGCATAAGTTATATCAGGATTAAGACCTTGATTTCTTCTCTGTAGATGAAGCAGCAGGCGCAGCAGTTTGCTTGGCATCTTCCACCTTTGCGTGGTTCTTGTCGCAACCTTTCTTTTCACAACCAGTCTTGGTAGTAGCAGCAGCTTCTTTCTTGCAGCAAGCCTTACCATTCTTCTGACCTTTTTTGCAGCAGTCTTTGCTACCATCACATGCAAAAGCAGAACCCGCCATCACTAGCGCTGCTACGAATAAAGTGAGTTTTTTCATCTGTTATATTTTATTACGTTTTCGGAAATTGAATCCACAATATTACGACAAATGGGCCAATACGGTCACTCCGCCCTTAACTACATCCCCAATTTTAACATCTACCGTGGTCCCTATAGGGAGAAACACATCCACCCGCGAACCAAACTGGATGAAACCGAATTCATCGTTCTGCTTCACTTCGTCTCCTTCCTTTACATAGTACCGTATCCTGCGGGCAAGGGCCCCTGCTATCTGGCGGAGCAACACTTCTGCGCGGTCATTGGCTATTACCAGGGTAGTACGTTCGTTTTCGGTGGAGGATTTAGGGTGCCAGGCCACCAGGTACTTACCTGCGTGGTACTTCATATATTTTACGATACCACTTACCGGGTTGCGGTTGACGTGCACATTAAGCGGTGACATAAATACCGATATCTGCAGGCGTTTGTCCTTAAAATACTCGGGCTCAAAAACCTCTTCTATCACCACCACTTTGCCATCGGCCGGGGAGACTATCTTTTCTTCCCCATGGGTGTGGCTGCGGTTGGGCAGGCGGAAGAACCACAATACCCAGAACCATAACAGGAAGAATACAATATTTAAGAGCAGGTTTATACCAGGCCAGTCCACAAGCAGCCTTACCAGGGTGAAACCGAGCAAAGCCCATACAGCAGAGGCTATGAGCACATATTTATATCCTTCGCGGTGCAATTTCATTTGACAAATGTAAGTTTTGAGCTAGGATTAACCGAATAAAAACATTTGACAATACCCGGGAAACCATCAGAATCCCCGGCCGACCCTTTGGCGCCAAAGAATACCGGTTCAGACAGCATATTCACACAGGAAAAGGTAAGAATATACAAATGCAAACGGCGTCGCCACCAATAGCGAGTCGAAACGGTCAAGAGCGCCGCCATGCCCCGGCATCATAGTACCGCTGTCTTTAATGTTCGCCAGTCGCTTCAGCTTCGACTCCAGCAAATCTCCTGCCGTACCCGCCACGGTCGCACAGAGTGCCAGCATTATCCAGTGCATCATCGGGAACTTAGTATAATACATCCCGAAGATGGCAGCACCTGCTATAGTAAGTATCGCCCCGCCTGCAGTGCCTTCCCAGGTCTTTTTAGGAGAAATAGGAGAGAACGGTGTCTTACCTATAAAAGAACCTACCAGGTAGGCCATGGTGTCATTCATCCAAAGCATGAGAATCAAAGCGAGGGGAAGCACAAAGCCGCCCGCAGTGTACATAGTCACCAGCATTACCATCGGCAGGAAGATATAGATCATTCCGCCGAACGCCTGCAGAGCTGCGTTCAGCGCCGTGTTTTTATCCAGGGCAGCGATGAGCAATATGAGTACGGGAAAGAACAAAAGGAAATGAAAGGGCGGCGGATTCCAGCCGAAGAAAACAGACGAACGCAGCCACAACCATACAAAGCAGATGATCTGTATGGTGTTGGCCATCCATTCGGGCCAGTAGGTATCCGGGTATATCTTCTTCATGAGCAGAAAATACTCACGCAGGCAAAGCACTTGTATAAGGCTTACCAACGCAGTAAACCCGATACTATTCCACAGCAGGCCTGTCATCATAATGATGCAGAAAATAACGGCACTGCCGAGGCGGGTAAAAAATGTAGGCCAGTTAAGCGGCATTTGTCTAATTAGCTTGCTAAGTTATACAGCATTTTCAGAAAGTTCTGCTTCGGTATAGTCATCCGACCAACTGCGGGGAAGCGGAGTTTTATGCCTGAGTAGCAGATAAAGAGAAACCAGGAATAATACCAGGCCAACGATCGGCACAAAAGCAGGAAGCTGTTCACTTTTTTCAATGGCCTGTATAGTCGCATTGTTCTTCCCTATGTATAATAATATTATCTGCAGGCCATTATTAAGTAAATGTCCCAATATACTACAGTAGATAGAGCCCGTCAGGAAGTATATAAGTGCCAGCAGTATACCTGCTAAAAAGATGGAGGTGCCGCCGAATATATTACCGTGCACCATAGCAAACATGATGGCTGATACCAGTATAGGAAATACAATTCCTCTATTGCGCTGAGCCGCAAAACGCATAAAGATGCCGCGGAATAACAGCTCCTCGCCTACCGCAGGTAGTAATGCCATGATTATGAACACTTTGAGAAAAGCCGCAAAGTCAGGCATATTCAGCATTGCGCTAATTGAATCTTCATATCGCTCTTGCTGGGCTATTACTCCCGGTCCCCAATTGAGCATCTTTATCCAGCTTTCTATCTGCAGAAAGATGGGCATAGCCCCCAGCATAAGTGTAATGACCAATATCCATTGTACAGGCTTACCCGGTGCCCTGAGACCAAGATATTGAGCGGGACGCGGGTGTGTGAAGTAGGCAAACAAAAGCGACGAAAAAAGAAAGACACTTACCGAGAAAAGCACCTGTAATATAAAGGCAGCCTGTATCACATTCGGCGGCGAAGCATCGTTGATCTCGGTAAGACCGTCAAGAGAAATCCCTGCAACTTTTGTTAAAAGCACATAGCCTATACCGGAAACAAAAAAGGCGAACAGCACGCCGATGAGTATTATCAATTGTATCAATTGCAACCACCAGGGATAGCTGCGCCAATATCTATTGAACATTCGCCTGTAAAGAATTTCGCCAAAGGTAAGGAAAGGACCTCACCCCGGCCCTCTCCATAAATGGAGAGGGAGTTTTAAGTCTTCACCTTAATTAACCTACCGGGAATAATCAAATCCCCTTGTTCTCCGTTTACGTATATATTAACATGCTTTAAATGGATATATCTCTTGAAGCATCATTATCTTTCTTTATTTTTGTCAATTATTTATTTGTCGCGCCCGGATGGAAATACCTGCAGGACCATTACTTAGCCAGATCAACTACCCTGCTGATCTGAAAAAACTGGAAAAGGCTGAACTCCAACAAGTCTGCAATGAATTAAGACAATTCATTATAGACTGTGTTTCTGTGCATGGAGGCCACTTTGGAGCCAGCCTGGGTGTAGTGGAACTTACCGTTGCGCTTCATTATGTATTTAATACTCCTTACGACCAGCTTGTTTGGGATGTGGGCCACCAGGCATACGGACATAAAATACTTACCGGCCGCAGGCAGGTTTTTCATACCAATCGTAAATACGGCGGCCTTAGCGGCTTCCCGAAACGTAGTGAAAGTGAATATGATACTTTTGGTGTAGGCCACTCCTCTACTTCTATATCTGCGGCGCTGGGTATGGCAATAGCCTCCAAACTGAAAGGTGAGACTGAACGCCAACACGTAGCAATAATAGGCGATGGGGCCATGACTGCCGGCTTGCCTTTTGAAGCGCTGAACCACGCAGGTGTGAGCAATGCCAATGTGCTCATAATACTAAACGACAATAATATGTCGATAGACCCTAACGTGGGTGCATTGAAAGAATACCTTACTGATATTACCACCTCACATACCTGGAACAAACTGCGCGATGACGTGTGGCACCTGCTGGGCAAACTGCCGGGCAAGGAATTCCAGAAGATGGGATCTAAGCTGGAAGCAGGACTAAAGGGTATGATCTCTAAATCAAGCAATTTGTTCGAAGCCCTGGGTCTGCGCTACTTCGGTCCCACCGACGGGCACAATGTGCTGAAGCTGGCTGAAATACTCTCTGACCTGCGAGATATTCCCGGCCCTAAACTGCTGCACATCAAAACAGTAAAAGGAAAGGGCTATGACCTGGCGGAGCAGGACCAAACACTCTGGCATGCCCCGGGCACCTTTGACAAGATCACGGGTAAGATCAATAAGAAGATAATCACTACCCCTGAACCTCCTAAATACCAGGATGTTTTCGGGCATACTATAATAGAACTGGCGGAGCAGAACCCTAAGATAATGGGTATAACCCCTGCTATGCCATCCGGCTGTTCTCTAAAGTACATGATGGAGAAAATGCCCGACCGTGCGCTGGATGTAGGCATAGCAGAGCAGCATGCGGTTACACTAAGCGCAGGTCTTGCTACACAGGGCATGAGGGTATTCTGCAACATCTACTCCAGCTTTATGCAACGCGCCTACGATATGGTGGTGCACGACGTGGCGATACAAAAATTGCCTGTGGTATTCTGCCTGGACCGTGCCGGATTAGTAGGCGACGATGGCCCTACACACCATGGTGCCTACGATATACCCTATATGCGCTGTATACCCAACATGATAGTGAGCGCACCGATGAATGAGGCGGAGCTGCGCAACCTGATGTACACTGCCCAACTGGAAGATACCAAATATCCTTTCGTTATCCGCTATCCACGCGGACAAGGTGTAATGCCTGAATGGCGTACGCCGTTCGAGAGAATAGAGATCGGCAAGGGCCGCAAAATACAGGACGGAGAAGACGTAGCCATTCTTACCATAGGCCACCCCGGCAATTTTGCTGTAGAAGCCTGCAAAGAACTGTCTACAGAAGGCATCCGCCCTGCACACTACGATATGCGCTTTGCCAAGCCGCTCGACGAAAAATTACTTCACGACATAGCGAAGAAATTCAGCAAGATTCTCACTGTAGAAGACGGCACCATTGTTGGCGGCTTCGGATCAGCAGTGCTGGAATTCTTGTCTGCCAATAGTTATACTCCTGAGGTACAAATGCTTGGTATACCCGACCGCATAGTGGAGCACGGAAAGCCTGAAGAACTCCACCGCGAATGTGGCTATGATGCAAAGGCTATAGCTGAAGCTATCCGCGAAATGAAGAATGCCGAGGTAGCACTCCGTTAGAACAATTCTCAATGACTCAATTGCGGAATTACTCAACTCACCTTTATTTGAATTTCTATTTTTTTGAGCGGGCGGAAAGCCGCGCCAATACTGAAAAGCTTAGTTTTTTATTTGAATTTTACTTG
>CAMPKR010000094.1 GCA_946887345.1 uncultured Bacteroidota bacterium
CTGTTGTGCCTATATTAGAGGGCAGGGAGCTCGTAGTTCATTCTTAGTTTAGGAAGGGATTGTATTCCTTTTCATTTCTTATCGTTGTGGAAGGGCCGTGTCCACAGTGAACGGTGGTTCCATCCGGCAGGGTAAAAAGTTCATTTTTGATGCTATTGATGAGTGTCTCAAAATTTCCGCCAGGCAGATCGGTACGGCCAATACTACCTGAAAAAAGCACATCACCGCCAATAAGCCAGTCACCCGGAGCATAATAAAACACTACACTGCCCGGCGAGTGCCCCGGTGTGAAGCGAATCGCAATTTCGTCCCCTCCGAGGTCCATTTTGCCGCTATCAGGGATAAAAAAGGTGGGTTCAGGGGCCTTGCCAAAGCTCAAACCGAAGAGCATAGCTGAGCCTGCTGCATTCTTCAGTACTGGCATGTCCTTTTCATTTACACCAAAAGGGATCCGGTACTTATCAATAAGGGCCTGCACGCCAAAGATGTGGTCAATATGGGTATGGGTATTGATGATGGCCTGCGGCTTTAAGTTGTTGTCTGTTATGTATTTAACAAGTTGGTTTGTCTCCTGTGCGTCATACATACCGGGATCCACAATCCAGCACAGTTTTTGATCGTTACTAATAAGGAAAGTGTTTTCCTGGAAGGGATTGAACGTGAATGAGTGGATATGTAACATTAGTGTAACGTTTTTTTCAGTAACTTAGGAATGCAAACATAAGCCCTTAGCGGCTTTTGGCGCAAAACTAAAATAGAAAAGATATTAGCCGGGCTACGAGAATGAACAAGGTTTTTCGGATAAATAATGGTTTTTTATGGACTTGTCTCCTGCTATGCCTTTTTACGGGCAAGGCCGGTGCGCAAACATACCTGGAAAAATACGGCCAGAACAGGGTGCAGTACCGCAAATTTGACTGGCGGTATTTTGATACCAAGCACTTCCGCATCTACCACTACGACCAGGCGGGCCGGCAACTGGCCCGTTACGTTTCTGAACAGGCAGAAAATGATATAGTGGTAGTAGAGCGCAAACTGGGCGCAAAATTCCCCAAGCGCTTTAATATTATTGTTTACAATTCTTATGATGAATACAGGCAGACGAACGTGGGTCTGAAGATGGAATCGCAGCGGGAGGATAACCCGGGCGGCACTGTAGACATAGTAGGTGATAAATTGCTGGTGTACTACACAGGTGTGCATACTGACTTGCGCAGGCAACTGCGTTCGGGCATGGCAAGGGTAGTAATGGAGAGAGTGATGTTTGGCGAAAACCTTAAGCAGATGGTGAAAAACGCCGTTCTGCTGAACATGCCCAGGTGGGCTTCTGCCGGTTACATCGCTTACCTGGTAGACGGTTGGGATCCACAAAGCAACAGCGATTGGAAGAATATAATAGAGGCTAAACCCAAGGCCGGTTTTCATGAACTGTCTCAGCAATATCCTGAACTGGCCGGAAAGGCCTTCTGGAAGTTTGTATCGGAGCAGTATGATGAAAGCAATATGAAGAACCTGCTCTACAACATGGAGCTGAAGAGCAGCCTGAACCAGGCTACCAAGATGACCCTTGGTATGAAGATCGTGAAGGCTTACGATTCCTGCATAGCCTTTTACAAAGAGACGTATGCTAAGGACTCAGTATTCCAGGAGCAGCCGGATGAAACAAATGCCAATGCACTGCTTGAAATTCCTTTCCCGCAGGACAACGAGATCATACGCAGTGTAAAAGTTTCGCCGCGTGGTACCGACGTTGCCTATGTGAGCTGGAAGGATGGCGAGTTCAATGTTTATATACAGAAAACAACCAACGAAAAAACAAGGGCTTCAATAGTGAGCGGCGGCAGGAAGGATTACAACGAACCTACCGATCCTGACTACCCTATATTAGCCTGGAACAATACGGGATATAAACTGGCCATCCTGTATAAGAAAGGAAGCCAGACAAGGATAAGGATATACAATTCGCTGAAGGCCAAAATTGAGAACTACATAATACCGCCTAACAGGTTTGACCGCGCACTGGGAATGACCTTTATGGAGGATGACGACAAACTGGTGTTCTCTGCTATAAAGAAAAGCCAGACTGACCTCTACCAGTTTACCATACGCGGTTCGAGGATGACGAATATAACTAAGGATGCCTGGAACGATATAGACCCATGGTTTGTAAGCGGCGGTTCACGCAGAGGTATCCTGTTCCTTTCCAACAGGCCCAGGGCCAACCTGGATGTAGGCATGGCAGTGAATGAGTTGCCTACAGGGCCGATGAATGTGTTCTTCTACGATACTAAGACACAAAGGAAAGAATTGCTGCAATGCTCGTTCGTGACCAAAGGAAATGTGTCGCAGCCTATACAGTATGGCAGTGAGAACTTTGCTTTCCTGTACGATAGCAACGGCATACAGAATAAGTACGTAGTACTCTTCGGGCGTGATGGCAACAATATGGACTCTGCCTATGCGGTTCCTGTAACCAACTACTCGCGCAACATCATAAGCCACCAGTATAACCCCGCCAGCGACCAAACAGCAGATGTGCTGCAGGTGGGTGCTAACTATAAGGTGTACTTTAAGAAATTGGTGATGCCGGGGGAAAACGTTGCACCAAAAGAACTGAAGCCAACCAGCCTTTCCCATACTAAAGCTGAAGCATCGCTCGCCTATCCTGCGGCCGTAGAGGCAGAAGAAAAAGCAGCTGCGGAAGCAAGTGGAGGGAAGCCGGTCACAATTGTAAAAAGCGGTAACGATTTTCAATCGGAATTTGCCCAGGAGGAAAATGCAACACCGGCAGTGCAAGACAGCAGCACGCAACCTGTAATTGCTACTGAAGAGGCTGCTGCTGCAAATGATACTGCAGTTCTTGCCACCTCCGATACCAGCGATCTGCTGAACATGGCCGATAGCACTTATCTGAAAATGAAGGCCCAGCCATACAGGCTCAGCTTTAAGCCTGACTTCTTTACCGTAAAGGCGGACAATAGCGTACTGTTTAATCAGTATCAATCGTATGAGAATAATGGTGGTGCTTATACCAATCCATCGCTGGCGGGTATGATAATGGTGAGCCTGGATGATATAATGGAAAACCATCGCTTTACAGGTGGCTTCCGCTTACCTATCAACTTTTCGGGAACATCTTATTTCCTGCAGTACAACAACTTTACCCGCCGGGTAGACTGGGGTATATTATACTTACGCAGCCAAAGCCTGTATAACTACCTTGTAACATATGCTGACCAGTTTGGTAACCCGGTATTGCAAAAGGAACAACTGGGCCGCACTACCACCAATATGTTCCAGGGAAATGCCACTTATCCTTTGGATCGCGTCAGGAGCGTACGTATGAACCTTGGGATGAGGCAGGATGTACTGGTATTCAAAGCGCAGGAAGATTCATTAAGTCTGTTTGATCCTCCCAGGAACAAAAAATACTGGGCACTGAGCAGGGTAGAATATGTTTTTGATAACTCTGTGAGCCCCGAGATGAATATAAGGAAAGGATACAGGTACAAGTTCTTCGGAGAGTATATGTACAACTTTACTTCGGGCAAAGGTGTGTATGTGCTGGGTACAGATTTCCGTTCGTATCAACCGGTATACAAACAACTGACCTGGGCGTCGCGCATAGCCGTAGCACACTCGGGCGGTTCTCAAAAGATAATGTACTACATGGGTGGCGCAGACAATTGGCTGAATACGCAATACAATACCGCCGTTCCTCCGGGCAGCGATAACCCCGAGGAATTTGCCTTCCAGACAGTAGCCAACCAGATGCGCGGCTATCCTCAAAACTCAAGGAACGGTAACACCTATGCAGTGCTGAACAATGAACTGCGCCTGCCGATAGCTTCCACTTTTATCAAAAGACCGGTGCAGTCTTCAATACTGAAGAACCTGCAGCTGGTAGGTTTTGTAGATGCGGGATCGGCATGGATGGGATTGCTGCCCAATGCAGAGAATTTTAATACCACCTACATATATCCTAATTCATCTGCCTCTTCCGGCGGCATCAACAATGTATTGCTGGAGCTTAAAGTTCCGGGAAATACGGGCCTCTGCCTTGGCTATGGCCTTGGTTTGAGAACAACCCTGCTTGGTTACTTTTTACGACTGGACCGTACCTGGAATATAGAAGGCCAGAAGATGTGGATGGTATCGCTTGGTACAGATTTTTAGTAATAAGATATTATATTGAGAAGGCCGCTGTTAAAGCGGCTTTTTTGTTTGTAATATATACAGGCATGGTATTTAATAGATGAGTACTGGGGTAGTTTAGGTTTGTTTAGTACTTTTGATGATATATTTTTTAGAATCAATATTTTATGACTTTTTCGAAAGAGGCCAGGATAGGATTATTAGTAGCGATGGCGATATTGATATTAATTACGGGCTTCTACTTTTTGAGAGGCTCCAACCTGTTCTCCCGGGAAAATACTTATTTCTGTTACTTCAATAATATCCAGGGGCTGCAGGCCTCGGCGCCGGTCCAGATAAAAGGGTTTGGTGTGGGGCGCGTAGGGGCGATAAAACTGGATGGAAAAAAAGTAAAAGTGACCATATCTGTCAGCAAAAAGCAGAGCATACCCGAAGGAACTGTAGCTAAGCTGGCCTCGGCCGACCTCCTGGGTTCCAAAGTGATATCGCTGGAGCTGGGGAATAGTGCTGTAGCGGTAAAGAACGAAGGAGTATTGCCCACCACCGTGGAAGGAGGTATAATAGACAACCTGAGCACGGAGATATCTCCGCTGATAAAAGACATAAGGCTGGTAATATCCAGGCTGGACACCACCGTTATCAGCATTAACGGCATACTGAACGAAGAAACCCAGACCAGGCTGAACAGTAGTATCGCGTCACTGGAAACTACTATGAATAATTTCTCCCAGCTTTCGCAGAGGCTGAACAATGAAAGTGCCCAGATGCAGTCGATCATCAGCAATGCCAATTCGATCACTGCCAATCTTGCGGATAACAATTCCCGCATCTCGAACATTTTGAGACATGCAGAAACTACTACTGACCAGCTCTCCCGTGCACCGATAGAAGGAACAGTGAAGGACCTGCAAACAGCAGCTAACCAGCTGCAGGGCGTGATCCAGAAAATCAACAGCAACCAGGGTTCGCTCGGTATGCTGGTAAATGATAAAGAACTCTATATCAATCTTACGAATTCGCTGAACACGATGAATAAGTTGATGGCCGATCTGCAGGCTCACCCCAGTCGTTATATAAACGTGACTATCTTTGGCAAAAAGAGGAAAGATTAGTTTGCCGCGCAATTTAAAAAGACATTTAAAGTTGATTGGTAGTATGAAACTCATGCTACCAATTCTGCTGTTTGTATTGGCAGGAATGAAAGTGAATGGGCAGCAGCCACCGCCGGGCAAGACAAAGGTTTTTATCGAGCGAAGCCTTGGAAGTTTCTTCATACAGACTGACAGTGGAAATATATCGCGCCTGATTGGGGACGTGGTAATAAGGCATGACGATGACTACCTGTACTGCGATAGTGCCCATATTAACTTGGCTACCAATAATCTGAAGGCATATGGCAGTGTAAGGATAGTTCAGCCCGGAGGAACACAGGGCACCAGCGACTACCTGAACTACATGGGTAACAGGAAACTGGCCTATATGAGCGGCAATGTGAGCCTGACAGATGGCAAAAGCAATCTCTGGTGCGAAGAACTGACCTACGACCTGAACAGCAAAGTAGGAGTATACAACAGGAACGGTACCCTGCAGGACGGAAGCACAGTCGTATCGAGCAGGGAAGGGACATATAACCTGAAGACAAAAGACTCCCGCTTTAAGGGTAATGTAAACATTACCGACCCGGAATATAGTGTGGTGTCAGAAGATATAGCATACAATACTGAAAGCAAGATAAGTCGCTACTACGCCTATTCAGTGGTTACCACCGATAAGTCGACACTGATAACCAGCAAAGGGCATTACAATGCCACCAGTAAGATCGGCCACTTTGAAGGCCGCTCTTCCATTACTAATGAAAGCCAGTATATAGAGGGCGATACGCTTGACTATAACAAGGTGACCGGCTTTGGCAAAGCAGTCGGCGATGTAATAGCCTTGGATACTGGGCAGAAGACAACGCTATTTTGCGACATAGCGGTCTACAATGAAATAACAGGTAAGACCAAGGCCTGGGGAAGACCAGTGATGAAACAAGTGAATGAAAAAGATAGCCTTTTTATCCGTGCCGATACTTTTTTCTCAGCCCCTGTGCAGAGGCCGGGCGATACAGTAAAAGTGGCAAGAGTACGATACGACACTAAGAAAATCAAGATAACCGAAATGGTAAGTGTGGCAGATAGCCTGGCCGGCGCTGACTCAACGAGGCCTAGATATTTTATAGCGTATCACCATGTAAAAATATTTTCAGATTCCCTGCAAGGCAGATGCGACAGTCTCTCGTACACCCAGGAAGATTCTATGATGCGGATGATGTTTGATCCCGTTGCCTGGTCAAGGAAAAGCCAGATTACAGGGGACACCATACTTATAAAGCAGAGAGACAGCAATGAAATAGAATACCTGTATGTGCCTAACAACGCCTACATGGTATCACTGGCAGGACCCGACTCGGCAGACCTCTATGACCAAATACAGGGAAAGACCCTGCGGGCCAACTTTAACGACAGTACCATAACGGATATGGTTGTTCAGCCGAATGCGGAGAGCATTTACTACTCTAAAGATGAAAGCGGCGCCTACCTGGGGGTGAACCAGGGGAAGGGCGAGCGTATGTACGTTTATTTCGGAGCTGAAAAGATCAGTAAGATCAGGTATGAGCAGGACGTGACCCAAACCATGACCCCGATGGACAAGGCTAACCTGCCTAATATGAAGCTGAGCCGCTTTAAATGGCGGGAGGATGAGCGGCCCAAAACTAAAGAAGAGCTCTTTGAATAGTTTCAGTTGCCTCCATTTAAAAGAATAGCCAGGCCTCTCTGCGTATCTTAGCGGTACTTAGCGGCCTTTGCGGTTAAATGCTGTCTACTCTGTACTATTTACTACTTTTGCCTACTTTTTACTTTCTACTTTAGACTTTTTACTTGTAATGGAAGTTTACAAATTTGGTGGGGCATCTATTGCTACACCCGACAGGATGGAAGGCTTGCTGCCCGTAATAGAAGGCGGACCGAAGCCATTGATATTGGTTGTTTCTGCACTGGGTAAAACTACCAATGCGCTGGAAGCTATTGTGAACGCTGCCTGTAAAGCTGACAAGAAAAGTGCACAGGGGCTGGCTAAGGAACTGGAACAGAAGCACCTGGACTATGCCAAAGCACTGCTGGCGGACGAGAACTACAAAAAAGTAGCCGCTGAGTTGAATATATACTTCACCGAACTGCAATGGGCGATAGATGATGCCGACGGTAACCGCTACGATTACTCCTACGACCAGGTAGTATGTATAGGTGAATTATTTTCAACTAAAATATTCTCAGCCTACCTGAATCAAAAAGGTATAGAAAACGAATGGGTAGACGCCCGCGACATCATCCGCACTGACGATACTTTTCGCGATGCTGTGGTAGATTGGCCTTATTCCCAAAACCAGGCCGAACAGGTAGCCGGTGCAGTGCTGAAGCAAGGTAAGTCAGTGATAACACAGGGCTTTATAGGCTCAACAGCCGACAACGCTTCGGTAACATTAGGCCGTGAAGGGTCTGATTATACCGCTGCTATGATGGCGGCCATGCTGGGCGCAAAAGGTGTGACCATATGGAAGGACGTGGAGGGTCTGCAGAATGCCGACCCTAAGGAATTTGCCAACACAGTTAAGATAGAAGCGATCACCTACCACGAGGTGATAGAAATGGCCTACTATGGTGCGCAGGTAATTCACCCTAAGACTATTAAACCCCTGCAGAATAATGAAATACCATTGTATGTAAAGTGCTTCCTTGACAGGAACCTGAAAGGGACGGTTATAAAAAATGAGGTGGCAGGCTTCGACTATCCGCCACTTATTATCAACAAGAAGAACCAGGTGCTGATACAGGCAACGACGAAAGATTTCTCTTTTATTACAGAATACAACCTCTCTCACATATACCAGGTATTCAGCGAGCTGAACATTAAGATCAATATGATGCAGAACGCTGCTATCAGCTTCATAGCCTGCGTTGATAATAGGGAGGACAAAGTGAAGAAACTGGTAGAAGCGTTGGAAGGGGAATATAAGCTGCTCCGAAACGAGAATGTGAGCCTGCTTACCATCAGGCATTACACAGAAGAAATACTTTTCGACCTGACCAGGAACAAGATCAAACTGCTGGAGCAGAAAACAAGGCACACAGTGCAGGTGGTGACGATGTAA
>CAMPKR010000095.1 GCA_946887345.1 uncultured Bacteroidota bacterium
ACTATATACAGGGCCGTTTATATGATACTCTTATTAATAATCAATCCTATTGCGTCACTTTTCACATCAATTTAGCTGAAATGTCGCGCTATGGTATAGACAAACTAGGTGCATATTTAGACGATGGAAGTATTGACGCAACAAATAATTGCGGCCTTCCTCAAACCCAATACACTCCCCAAGTAGAATATACCGACACCATAATAACTGATACGATGCATTGGATAACGATAGAAGGAACCTTCATAGCTAATGGTACAGAAAGATTCATCACACTCGGAAACTTTTACAGCCTTGCCAATACTGACACGATACGCTTGCCCGATAACGTGTATAATAACTTTACCAATGATAATTACTCCTGGTTTCTGATAGATGATGTAAGTGTAATAGAAAGCGATCTGCCTGCGTATGCGGGTGGTGATACCTGGGTGGCAGAGGGTGATAGTGTATTTATAGGCCGCACACCTGAGGTGGGGCTGGAGTGCTACTGGTATGTGAATAGTAATGTGGTAGATAGCGGGGCTGGTATCTGGGCTAAACCCGACACTACTACTACTTATGTTGTCTCCCAAACGCTGTGTGGGGTAGTGAGGACTGATACTGTTACAGTGAGTGTGTTCCCTGTTTCGGTTAATGGCATTACTAACAGCAGACAGCTAAGCGTGTATCCTAACCCTGCGGGTAATGTAGTGAATGTAATGCAGGAAAGAGTGGTATTTACTGAGGCTGTAATTGTTAACAATGTTGGTCAGCAGGTGGGTGTTTTCCCGTTAATAGATAAGAATTCCAGTGCTGATATTTCTGCACTGCCTGCAGGTGTATATTATTTGCAGTTGAGAGGTGATAGAGGAAGAGAGGTAAGGAGCTTTGTGAAGATGTAGACGGACAGAGTCCGTCTTACTTAATTAGACACGGGACACAGTCCCGCGCCAGAGGGGGGGGTTAATATGGTGAATGAGGAGGCCGGCGTATAAGGGTGCGACCCCGCTTGTTAGCGGGACGCGGCGCAAGAGAGATGACTTGTGAGACTGAAGGTGGTACCAATACGTGTCGCTTTCTTGGTTTAATCATGATAGAGAAACGGTTTGCCAACAGATTTTGGAGAAACCATATAAATTACCCAAATGCTTGTTGTAAATTAGTAGACAACCAACCTAAACCTCTTTTATGAGAAAGTTCTTACGATGCGCACTGGCTTGCTCGCTCTTTTTTACTTCCGCATCTGCCCAGGGCCTCAAGTGGGCCAAATCCTTTGGTGGCAGCGGTATAGATGGTGGCCATGTTATCGCCGTAGACGATACCGGTAATGTTTATACTTCCGGCACCTTCACCGGCACTGTCGATTTCGATCCCGGCGCAGGAACGACTAATCTCACCGCTACCACCGGCGGCAAAAGCATCTTCGTCCAGAAGCTCGACTCGTCAGGAAACTTTGTGTGGGCTGTTTCCATGGGCAGTCCCTCGCCCGAGAACAGGCCCAATTCCATTAAGCTCGATAAGCTCAATAATATCATTATCACAGGCCGGTTCCAGGGTGCTGTCGATTTCGATCCCGGTGCCGGACTTGTCAATCTTGCCAACTACGGCATAGCAAATTGCTTTACGCTGAAGCTGGATAACGCCGGTCAGTACATCTGGGCAAAAGGCATCCAGGGGATAGCGGGCGACCTTGGCTGCGCATCTGCGGTAGATGATTCCTGCAACGTATTTGTTGTTGGAGATTTTTTCGGCGTAACAGACGTTGACCCCGGTGCTGGTACGCTCAACTTTAATTCAGCAGGTTTCTGGGACATATTTATTATCAAACTCGATAGCTCGGGCGCCTTCAAATGGGGACGCCAAATTGGCTCAGGAAACTCTGAACGCTGCTATGCAGTCACTACTGACACAGCGGGCAACATGTACGCCTGCGGCCAGTACACCGACATGGTCGACTTCGATCCCGGTCCGGGTGTGTCTACCTTACCCGGTGGAAATATCAATCCTTTTATCCTGAAACTCGATGGCAATGGTCAGTACATTTGGGCTAAAGGAACCAGCGGTATATTAGGCGACGGCGCAGCACGCAATTTGGCTCTCGACCGTTTAGGTAATGTGTATACTATCGGTAATTTCTTTGGTGTTATCGATTTCGATACGGATGGAGCGACTTTAAATTTTAATGGTGGCCCTGCAACCAGCCCGGATAACTTTATCCTAAAGCATAATAACAACGGTGATTTTGCCTGGGCTGCGCAAATAAAAAGTGAAGGCGCCAACACTAATAGCTTCAGCCTGGCCATTGATACGGCTTTTAATGTTTATACTGTCGGCACTTTCTCCGATTCCATAGATGTTAATCCTGCCCTTCCCCAGGAATTTCTTACCACAGGGGAAACAGATACTACCGGCTACATCCTGAAATTGAGTGGTGGCGGCGGACACATCTGGTCAAGGGCGATTCAGAATGTTGGCCCTAATGGAATGATGGGAGTAGCCGCAGATAAAAGAGGCTATGTATATACCACCGGCAACTTCAGCGGCACCGCCGATTTTGATTTTACGGCTCCTGTAGTTAGTATGTCTTCAATGGGTCAGAGGGATGTATTCATACAAAAGCTAACAGCTGATACTATCCCTACCGCAACTGTAAATATATTGCCGGTAAGTAACGAACTGAGTATTTATCCTAATCCCTCAGGAGGTCCTGTTCATGTTGTTTCGCAGGAGAATATAGACAAGCTCGAAATAACAGATGTGGTTGGGAAAAGAGTCTACATGGCTAAACCGGGGAAAAAGGAAGCGACGTTTATAATGGAAACGCCCGGCATTTATTTCATCACTGTTTCGTCTGCCGAAAAAGTGCAAACGGAAAAACTCGTCGTTCAATAAAAAAGGGCCTGTTAGGCCCCCAAAATTTTATCAGGAATATTTTACTGCAGTACGCAGGTGCCGTGGTAAAATTGACTGATATATTTACCGGAGAGCACAGAGCAATCGTAGCTGGCTTTCGTATTGCTTTCGGCTTTTAGTGGTGTTATTTCCTCCTTATTGGCCAGGGTGGTATCACTCGGAACGTAAGTGCATTTGCAGTTGAAATCCAGCAACACCGGTTCCGGATCTTCTGTTTCACACATTGCCGAAGTAAGCGTAAAGAGCACGCCAAGGAAAGCAAATGTTTGTAATAACTTTTTCATAAACACTTAATTTTTTCGGATTTAAAAGATATCCATAAAAATATCATGCTTTGGTGGCATTCCCAAAAAAATGATCCTTTTTCTTAACAGGTAACGCAGTCTTTTTTAAGAAGATATGCGAACCGTTGTTTGACGGGTAAATAGCAGCAGGTATACTATTATAAACATGATAGACGTAGCACTGGAAGCAGCGATCTTCAGCAGCAGGTAGCCTATATTCTGGAAACTCCAGAGTTCAATAGCAAAATAGGCCGCATGATGCAGCACTACCAGGAAGGAGCTATAAACGAGGAAGGGCATCCAGCCCATGTTTTTCACCGAAGGCGACTGGTTAGGGTATTCCGAAAGATTCTTAGGTAGCAGCGCGCTCAGCACATTAGTACGCAGGTAAGCTATCAGCACCGTGGCAAAGGCATGTATGCCCGCCGTGTTCATAAATACATCTACACTGAGCCCCGTAATAAAACCAAGTATCAACAGCAGGGGCACAGACGCTTCAAAAGGAAGTAACAGAATGAATAACGGGTAGACAAGAGGCACAAAAATGGGAAATCCCTGCGGCTGCGACCACCAACGTAATGTGATCTTATTCAGGATCAAAGCCTGGATAAGAACCATTAGGCAAAAGCGCAGAAAGTTCCTCAGGTATATACTCATTTCTTCTTCATTTTTGTTGAGTCCTCTAGTTGCCGGCGTTCTGCTGCCATTTTGTTTTCTATCACATACACATACTGCAGGTTGCGGAAGTTGGTGGCGCTCTTCAGGTGCAGTGTCTGCATATTGTTTTTGCTGGCCTTGCTTGTCTTCCACACTGTACCTATCAAAACATCCGAGGGGAAGAAAGAATAGCTGGTAGTGAACACCGAATCGTTCTTGTGTATCTTAATCTGTTGCGGCACATTTTCCATGTGCAATATATCAGGGTTGTCGCCTTCCCATACTACCGGGCTGAATGTTCCGTCTTTCAGCTTGCCGCTTATCTTTTGTTTCACGCTAAGTATAGATAGCACACTTGCGTAGTGTGCGCTCACATACTCCACACGACCCACTACACCCGTGCCTGAGATCACAGCCATGCCTTTTCTTATTCCGTCTTTTGATCCCCTGTTGATAGTAATGTAGTTATTGCCTGAGGCAACAGAGTTATTGATCACCCTTGCAGTGCGGAACAGGTAATCATTGTATTTTATTGCCTCGGTTGTATCTATTGGTATAGATGCCAGCTTTACCATTGAGTCGGTAAGTGTGTCGAAGCTGTTTACTTTGGTGAGTATGTTTCGCAGCCTGGCATTTTCTATCAGCAGGCTGTCGTTCATTCTTTTCAGCCCGAAGTAATACACTACATCCTGTTGCTTTTGATATGCTTTGCCGCTTAGTGCGTTGGCAGAGCTCATTATGTCAACGCCTTGCATCATTTGCGTTCGACCTATCAGCACGATGCATATCACTTCCAATACCAGGAAAAGTATCAGGTTGAAAAAGCGTCGTATGAACAGGATGAAATTACGCACCGACTGTAAAACTAGTAATTTGGAACTGGGATAAAAAGAAATCAGGAATTGGTAACCGGCAGCAGATGCGAACACCCAATTCCAAATTACCAATTCCTGATTCCATAGATTACTTTACTTCATAAGGAAAGGCATCTTCGCTGTATTCTTCAGCGCCATACCTGTACCGCGCACTACCGCACGCAGCGGATCGTCAGCTACCTGCACAGGCAGTTTTATCTTGTGAGAAATTCTCTTGTCCAGGCCACGCAGCAGTCCACCGCCACCTGTCAGGTAGAGGCCTCTGCGGTAGATGTCGGCTGCCAGCTCCGGGGGAGTGCTTTCCAGCGCTTTCAGTATAGCCTCTTCTATTTTAAAGATCGACTTATCCAGGGCTTCTGCTACTTCCTGGTAGCTCACCATTATCTGCTTAGGTATGCCTGTCACCAGGTCACGTCCATTAACAGCTATATCGTCCGGTGGATTGTCCAGTTCTTTCAGCGCAGAACCAACGTGTATTTTTATTTGTTCAGCAGTGCGCTCACCTATCATCAGGCTGTGGTAGCGGCGCATGGCCTCCATTATATCAGCAGTAAATTCATCACCCGCTATACGTATAGACTGATCGCAAACGATACCTGCCAGTGCTATCACCGATATACCGGTAGTGCCACCGCCTATATCAATGATCATATTACCGGTAGGTTCTTCTACATCTATGCCTATACCCAGCGCGGCAGCCATTGGTTCGTGTATCATATACACTTCTTTGGCTCCGGCTTTTTCACCTGAGTCACGCACGGCGCGTTTTTCTACCTCAGTAATGCTTGATGGTATGCAGATGACCATTTTCCAGCTGGGCGGGAACAACGGCTTTTTAGGATAGATCAGTTTTATCATCTCCCTGATCATGCCTTCGGCAGCATCAAAGTCTGCAATCACACCATCTTTCAGGGGGCGAATCGTTTTCAGGTTTTCGTGGGTTTTTTCGTGCATCATCATTGCCTTCTTTCCTACAGCAACTATTTTGCCCGTGGTGCGGTCCAGCGCAACTATTGAAGGCTCATCTACCACTATCTGATCGTTATGGATAATGAGGGTATTGGCAGTACCCAGGTCCATAGCTATCTCTTGCGTCAAAAACTTAAAAAACCCCATAAATACGTACTAAATCAACTAATTTTTTATAAATGTAATGGCAATTTTCAACAAAAATGACAGGAAGTAAAAAAAGAATTTCTCTTTTTAAGATGGCGGTAAAGATAGAGATTATTATCAGCCAAAAAGGAACAACCGTCTTTGGCGGAAACCATTTTTTTCCCGATTATATAAACCGAAAAATAGTGAACTCATCTTTTTAGCACACTATTTGCTGTATGCAAATAAATACACATCTTAACCAAACAAGCTTATGAGAAGATCCCCTACGCTCCGCAGCTGGCTATTAGCCCCTGTATTATTGCTTTCACTGTCGGCCTGTGAGCCTACAGGCGGCTATCCCGCCACAGTTGACGGCTGGGCGCCCGTATACGCTACCGATTCTGTAATGAAGGTGGAAGGGGCAACCGCCCGTTCCATAGAAGATGGCGGCAAAATATACATCAAAGACAATCGTCTCTACCAGGTTGAAAATGGCATGGGAATACACATCATCGATATCTCCAATCCGGCCAGTCCGCAAAAGCTGAAATTCATTCGTTGCTACGGTGCGCTCGAGCTTTCTATTATGGATGACTATCTCTACTCCAATAACGTGAATGATCTGGTGGTAGTCAGTATTTCCGACATGAACAACATTCACGAGGTAAGCCGCAAAGCCTCGCAGCTGAATCTCGTAGCCACCACTCCTCCCGGTGATGGTTACTTTGAATGTCCCGACCCGGCCAAAGGAACCATCATTGGCTGGGAGCAGAAACTAATACATAACCCCCGCTGCAGGCGATAAAACCACACACAAAACATGAAAAATATAATTATTTCCATACTCTGCGCTCTCTGCCTCTGGGGTTGCAGTAAAGACAGCAACAGCAAGCCATCGGGCTCAACCAATAGTACCGGCAGCACCGGGACCAGCGGACAAGGAGGTTCTCTTGCACGCTATACCATAGCTCAAAACCACCTGTACATAGCCGAATCCCAGAAGCTGAAAGTATTCTCACTTGCCAACCCCGCTGATCCTCAAATGGTAAAAGAGATCGTTGTAGGGCAGGATATCGAGACCATATACTGCTACGATGACAAGCTCTTCATGGGCTCTATGAACGCTATGTATATCTATTCCATCGCCAACCCTTCCAGCCCCCAGTTCCTGGGCGATGCCAGCCACGTGCGGGCCTGCGACCCGGTGGTGGCTAATGACACTGTGGCGTACGTAACGGTGCGCAGCGGCTCAGCCTGTGGCGGCACTACCAATGCCCTTTACGTTTATGATATTTCCAATGTCCTCATTCCCCAGCAGAGAAAAGTAATTCCACTTTCCGGCCCCTGGGGCCTCGGTCTTAAAGGCGATCGCCTTTATGTATGCGACGGAGGCGAGGGCCTGATGGTCTACGACATCTCAAATGCCGAGTATCCTTCTTATATCAAAAAGATCAGCGGAGAGATATTCTACGATGTGATAGCTGTAAATAATGAGAATTTGCTTATCTGTATGATAGAGGGCGGAATGGCCATTTACGAGGTAAATGGAGATAACCTCACCCAATTGGCTAAAATAGTTAACTAAGAAGTTTCAAATTGGTTTTTGTTGGCAGGGACGGGGCGAAAGCTTTGTCCCTGTTTTATTAAAGGTTACTTTTCGAGCGAAATGATTAATGAAGAAGCTTGCTCAGCAAAAAAGACCGTCTCCCGGCTGTGCCGTACCCCGTTTAATGTGTAATCAAACCCGTCTGAGCAGGTTTCCGTCACCCCTGCCAGTGGCGAGTAACTTTGCTCGTCGTTGTGGTGCGCTATATCTTCTATTTTATACGTCCTTGCAGCAAGCGGTAACTCTACTTCCCAGTCATGGTCCGCAGAAATATGCGCTTCATTCGATGTAGCCGGGCGGTTGGAATCATTGTCTATTGCGAACTCTTTAGTTTCCAGCAGAGTAGCAAAATTGCTGCTCTTGTCATACTTTTTCAGAAGTATTCTGCTTTTTTCGGTACTGTCAAAACCATTGAAATAAAGGTCAAAACCAAATTGCGAGCATGGTGCTTTGCACGACAAGAAAGCTAACAGTAACACCGCTGTCGATAAATACGATAAATAACAACTAAATGGCTTCATAGGAAAATCGTATTGTAAACAATGTATGAAATGTATTGCTATAGCAGCAAAAACTTCTCCAAAATTCATTTTCCCCGTTCCCGATTTTTCTCTTACTTTTGCACCTCGGGCGTTGAGCCCGATTTTTATATCTGCTCATCGCGCCAAAAAGCAAGTTTTTGCTTTTTTCTTTATTCTTTTTTATTTAGATAAATATGCCGCGCGATCTCTCCATCAAGTCAGTACTCATTATCGGTTCAGGGCCAATTATTATAGGCCAGGCTTGCGAATTCGACTATTCAGGTTCCCAGGCTGCACGTAGTCTCAGGGAAGAAGGGGTGAAGGTTACCCTTATCAATTCCAATCCCGCCACGATTATGACCGACCCCATTGTAGCCGACAAGGTATACCTGCTGCCGCT
>CAMPKR010000096.1 GCA_946887345.1 uncultured Bacteroidota bacterium
GCACCAGCAGACCTACACAAAAAATACTCGCAGCGTATGGTCTTGCTTCGTGCTCAAAAAATTCCCCTATCATCCAAACCGAATTAGCTAGTATCCAGCAGCATACGGCTATATTGTGATATAGCTCGGCACGCATGTGCCTTGATTTCCAGGTTATGTAAAAGGCCACGCTCACAGTGGGAATGACCATTATTATACCTCCTGTCTTAAACTCCAGCGCCCAGCAGGTGTCTTTTATCAGCCACAGCAATATATGCCCGTTCTCCAGCCAACGGTAGTTGGCTGAAACCTGCAGAATCTTCTTTTCGCCGGCATTCTCATTCATTGGCGAAAAATAGCAAGCTTTTTCCACACCATATAGAAGATTGTACACATCTTTCACCTTAAATAAGCTTCTTTAACCTTACTACTTTGTTTTTTAGTACCCATACCTGTACCTTTGCGCCACATTTAGTAATTGTAATATTTAAACCAGTATAAAATGAGTAAAGTAAAAGTTGCCATCAACGGTTTTGGACGTATTGGCCGCCTGGCTTTCCGCCAGATCTACAACATGAAAGGTATCGATGTAGTTGCTATCAACGACCTTACCAAGCCCAACGTTCTTGCTCACCTGCTGAAATATGATACTGCACAGGGTCGTTTCAACCAGGAAGTAACACATTCTGATAATTCTATCACTGTTAACGGCAATGAAATAAAAATATACGCTCAGAAAGACCCTGCACAGATCCCGTGGGGTCAGCACGATGTGGATGTGGTACTGGAATGTACCGGTTTCTTCACTGACAAAGAAAAGGCTGAAGCTCACATCGCTGCAGGTGCTAAGCGTGTCGTTATCTCTGCCCCTGCTACTGGCGAAATGAAGACAGTAGTGTTCAATGTGAACCACGACATTCTTGATGGTAGTGAAACTGTTATCAGCTGTGCTTCCTGCACTACTAACTGCCTGGCTCCAATGGCTAAAGTACTCCAGGACAACTATGGTATCGTTACCGGCCTGATGAGCACTATACACGCTTATACTAACGACCAGAACACACTCGACGCTCCTCACGCTAAGGGCGACCTTCGCCGTGCACGCGCAGCTGCAGAGAATATAATTCCTAACTCTACAGGTGCTGCAAAGGCGATAGGCCTGGTACTTCCTGAACTGAAAGGTAAACTGGATGGTGGCGCACAACGTGTTCCTACTGTTACCGGTTCTCTCACTGAACTGGTTACTGTTCTTGAGAAGAAAACCACTGCCGAGGAGATCAATGCCGCGATGAAAGCTGCTGCCAACGAAAGCTTCGGATACAATGTGGACGAGATCGTTTCAAGCGATATCATCGGCACTTCTTACGGTTCGCTGTTCGACGCTACGCAAACCAAGGTGATCACTGTAGGTGATACACAAATGGTGAAAACCGTTAGCTGGTACGATAATGAAATGAGCTACGTATCTCAGCTTGTACGCACCGTTAAGCACTTTGCCGGTCTGATAAAATAAAAACCTCTTAGATAGAAACGCTGCCCCAACGAGGGCGGCGTTTCTGTTTTTAATATCTTTACACTCCATTCTGAATATCATGAGCAAATTCAACGATCATAATTTCAGCGGCCAGAAGGCGCTTATCCGTGTAGACTTTAACGTACCTGTCAGGGAAGGAAAGATCACGGATGATACCCGAATCAAGGCCGCTCTGCCTACTATAAAGAAAGTACTGGAAGATGGCGGCTCTGTTGTGCTGATGAGCCACTTCGGTCGCCCGCATAAAGACATTGAAAAGAAGCCGCATCTTACCTTGGCTGACTTCTCGTTAAAGCCTGTCGCTGAGCATCTTTCCGACCTCTTAGGCAAGGAAGTAACATTTGCTGACGATGCACTTAGTGAAGATGCAGCTCAAAAAGCAGCCAATCTTCAACCGGGCCAGGTATTATTGCTTGAAAATCTGCGCTACCATAAGGAAGAAGAGAAAGGCGACAAAGCAATGGCCGAAAAGCTCTCAAAACTCGGCGATGTATACGTAAATGATGCCTTTGGCACTGCTCATCGTGCGCATGCCTCCACGGCTGTTATCGCCCAGTTCTTTAATTCAGACAGCCGCATATTCGGTCTCCTGATGGAAGGCGAAGTAGCTGCAGCTGAAAATGTACTGCATAACAACAAAAAACCTTTCACGGCCATTATTGGCGGTGCAAAAGTCTCTGATAAGATCCTCATCATTGAGAACCTCCTTGACCGTGCCACAGATATCATTATAGGTGGTGGCATGGCCTACACCTTCTTCAAAGCACAGGGTTGCCACATTGGCAATTCTCTCTGCGAAGAAGACCGCCTGGATATGGCTCGTGAGCTACTCCAAAAAGCAAAAGACAAAGGTGTATGTATACATCTCCCTGCCGATAGCATTATAGCTGATAAATTTGCAGCTGATGCCAATACGTCTTCAGCTATAAACTCAGAGATACCGGAAGGCTGGATGGGTCTGGATATAGGTCAACTGGCTTGCCAGAACTTCGCTAAGGTGATCAAGGATTCTAAGACCATCCTCTGGAATGGCCCGATGGGTGTATTTGAAATGGAGAAATTCCAGCACGGCACAAAGGCCATAGCCGACGCTGTAGCAGAAGCAACTGTGGATGGTGCCTATTCGTTGGTAGGTGGTGGCGATAGTGTTGCTGCTGTAAATAAATTCGGCTATACGGACCAGGTGAGCTATGTATCTACGGGTGGTGGCGCATTGCTGGAATTGTTTGAAGGGAAAGAGCTTCCGGGTATTGCTGCTATTAAAAACTAAATCCGGGATAAAATGATATCCACAAAAGGCCGCAATAGCGGCCTTTTGTATTTTAAGATCGCTTAATTTAGTATCAAATCCTCCATATGGCTTACAACGAAAAAATGGTCGAAAGAATTCGGGAACTGCTCGTCTCACAAAAAAAAGTAGAAGAAAAGAAAATGTTTGGCGGCGTATGTTTTATGGTGAACGATAAAATGTGCATAGGGGTAAATGAAAATGAGATCATGTGCCGCATTGATCCCCTGATCTATGAGGAAGCATTGGAAAAGAAAGGAGCCCGGGAAATGACTTTCACAGGCAAACCAATGAAGGGATACGTATTTGTAGATGATGAAGGGACTAAAACAAAGAGAGACCTCGAAAAATGGGTAGATCTCTGTCTCGATTTCAATAGCAAAGCAAAATCATCTAAAAAGAAAAAGTAATTACCATGGATTTCGGAAAAGTAGATGAGGTAATTGACCTGGATAGTATTGATTTTAAACTTCCTAAAGACCCGAAGGTCACAGCAGAAGTATTAAAGAAAGGCAAAGGCAGGACTAAATTTTATGTCGGTTGCGCCAAATGGGGCCGCAAGGACTGGATAGGCAAACTATATCCTAAAGGAAGTAAGGAAAAGGACTTTCTCGGTCTCTATGCCAAGCAGTTCAACTCAATAGAGTTCAACGGCTTCTTTTACAATTTGCATCCGAAGGAAACGGTGCAGAAATGGAAAGCTGCGGTTCCGGAAGATTTCATGTTCTGCCCCAAGTTCACCCAGACTATTACCCATCTCAAACGCCTGAAGAATACTAAGAATGACGTAAATGCTTACCTGGATGTTGTATCCGAATTTGGTAAACAGCTCGGTCCTATATTTCTCATGCCCCACCCGCAGATGGCGCCGAAGTCGCTGGAGACCATAGAAGAGTTCATTTCCGATATTCCTAAAGATGTCGACCTGTTCCTTGAGCTTCGCCATGCGGGCTGGTACACTACGGGCGAAGGCTACAATCCTGAACTATTCGAGTTTCTCAAAAAGAAGAAACGAGGAACTATCATCACCGACGCCGCCGGCCGCCGCGATTGTGTGCACATGCACCTCAGCACTCCCGAGTGTTTCATCCGCTTTGTAGGCAATGGTCTCCACGAAACCGACTACATCCGCATCGACGAATGGGTAAAGCGCATCAAAAAATGGATGAAAGAGGGGCTGGAGACCTGCTACTTTTTTATGCACCAGCACGAGGAACTACACTCCCCTGAATTAATAAAATACCTTATAGAACAGCTCAATAAACACTGCAAAACGGACATAAAACCGCCACATATGTACAGTGATGACTAGCTGTTCAAATAAATTTTACTTTAAATAATATCAGGGCTACAAATGTGGAGATATGCAGCCATTTCTACATTTTCATATTTGCACATTACCCCATTAATAAGTTATCTTCGCCCAAATTTTTTGCGAGTATGAATTTACATGAATACCAGGCCAAAGAACTCCTGAAGCGTTACAATGTTCCAACCCAGGAAGGTATAGCTGTTGAAAAAGTAGACGATGCCCTCAATGCATATAAACAAATAGCTACCGATAGCGGCTCTAAGTTCGCCGTGGTAAAAGCACAGATACACGCAGGTGGTCGCGGTAAAGGCCGCATGAAGGAAGTT
Source organism: uncultured Bacteroidota bacterium (assembly GCA_946887345.1). Next base: position 4,440 of record CAMPKR010000096.1, read on the forward strand.
CCTGAACAAGCGGGCGTTTCTGTAGTAAAAAGCGCGGAAGACGTGGAGCGTGTAGTTAAAGGCATCCTCGGCAATACACTGGTTACCATCCAGACAGGTGCCGCAGGTAAAAGAGTAAATAAGATACTCATAGCCCAGGACATGTACTATGATGGTCCCAGCGAGCGCAAAGAATTCTACCTTTCTATCCTCCTAGATCGTGCTGAAAAGAAGAACGTGATCATGTACAGTACCGAAGGTGGTATGGACATTGAAGAGGTAGCACACAATACTCCGGAAAAGATATTTAAAGAGTGGGTACACCCTGGTATGCCCCTTCAGCCTTTCCAGGCTCGTAAGATCGCTTTCAACTTCGGTTTGAGCGGTGAGGCTTTCAAGAACATGGTGAAGTTTGTAGCCAATCTCTACAATGCCTATGTAGGTCTTGACTGCTCTATGCTGGAGATCAATCCACTGTTCAAGTCGGCAGATGATAAGATAATAGCCGTTGACTGTAAGATGGGCCTCGACGAGAACGCCCTGATGCGTCATCCGGACCTGGCCGATATGCGCGATAAAAGCGAAGAAGACCCTACAGAAGTAGAAGCCGGCGAACACAACCTGAACTATGTAAAGCTCGACGGCAACGTTGGTTGCATGGTAAACGGCGCCGGCCTGGCCATGGCCACCATGGATATGATCAAGCTGGCAGGTGGCGAACCCGCTAACTTCCTGGATGTGGGTGGTTCAGCTAATGCACAAACCGTAGAAGCAGGTTTCCGCATCATCCTGAAAGATCCTAATGTAAAGGCTATCCTCATCAATATCTTCGGCGGTATCGTTCGTTGCGACCGTGTTGCTGCAGGGGTTATCGAAGCTTACAACAAGCTGGGAAATATCAACATCCCTATTATTGTTCGCCTGCAGGGCACCAATGCAGAGCAGGCTAAGGAACTGATCGTAAACTCGGGCCTGAAGGTACAATCAGCAATCCTCCTCAGCGAAGCTGCCGAACTGGTGCAGAACGCAGTAAGTGCTAATTAGTAAATAATAAAATTTCCATAGAAAGGCCGGCCCAAGTGGACCGGCTTTTTTATTTTAGCACTAAGAATCACGCACTTATGAAAGAACTTATCGGTAAAGTATCAACTATCGTAGCAGATACCAAGGACTCAGTAATGGAAAGCCTGGAGAACAGTTTCAGCCTTGACAAACTGAACGAAAAATTCTCCTCAATGACTGAGGCAGCCAATGAAAAGTCGGCCAACTTTACTTCTAGCCTCTTCGCCCTCTCCCCTGTTATTGAAGAGATCGGCTTTAAGACCACTTCCATTGTCCTGAGCATGGGCATACCACCATCCGCAATTTTTCATTTTGAGAAGATACGCGACATCAGTCCAGAACGCAGGGAAGAGATCATGGAGCAGCACAAGGATAACACGATATTGAAGGTAATTGTGAGCACCCTCCTTACCGCCGACAAATACCAGGACAAAATAAAGATGGGCTCATTCAAATTTAATTGCATAGAAGTATCTATTGGCCTTACTCCCGGGGTGAATGTGCATCTTGTACCCAAGGGATAGTTTGCATTGGTCAAGCGCCTCAAAGTTTTACTTCAATTTTTGAAAATCTGAGGAGGCTGAAAGCTGCGTGGATACTGAGTGTCCTGTTTCTTTACTCCAATTTTACTTCAATTTTTCCTCGATGTAGCTTCATCAGTACTCATGCATACTCCATCTATTCTGCGGTATGCTTCAAATCTTCTTCACTGTTGTGTATTGATGATCATTTTTTCGTCGACAATACCATCTTGTTGATGAACAGAATATCGACGGGTTCGTGGCGCTGCATAGATTTCCAATCGGGGATCTCAAACTCGGGGCGAGATTACGCCACTGGTCGTGGGTGTTTTTCCTGAGCGCATTGATCATTGAAATAATCCTTGCTTGGGCTTCCAGTTCCTCTTACTTTACACTATGTCAAAAGCCAGAAAAAAAGCCAAAGCAAGGCCAGAAAAGTATGAGGATAAGGTACACATCAACCTGTTAATGGATGAGGCTTTAAAAACACTTGCTAAGGACGCAAACGATAATGTAAAGAAGTCCCTTGAAGAAAGGGTGGACGAGTTGAATGCTGACAAGCAATCCGAACGGTAAAGGAGAAATAATTTTTTGATTGTATTAACAAACGCATTCCATAAATTTGGCTTTATAAACGGCCAAGCGGCAAAGCTGTCACTGCAAGGTGATGGCTTTTTGCTTTTCATAAGTAAAGTGCAGGACGGCTGCTTTTTTGTTCCGGTACGACCAAGCACCCCACATCAATAGCTTACCGCCTGCACTTATATCTTTCAGCATTGGACTATTAGAAGTGGAAAGGGCTAAAATGTCGCTTGGAATAGAAGAATGTCAAATGACACTACAAAGATACTGTTAAAATCCCAAAATAAATTATTTATTATTATAATCCCTTGATCGCGATAGTTAAAACCATCATTGATATCTCTATTATGGTTACGTAGACAGGTCACGCCAAGTATATGTTAGCTGATGATTTTTAGGTATTTTCACCCCTTATTATGTGTTTGCAAAACACATAGGTTTTCTGATCCTTAGCTGAATTCTCAAACATTCTACACGCATGAAAAAAATATGCTCATTACTTCTCTTTGTATTGTGGCCGGGCATTTCACACAGTAAGCGAGGGCCGGACCTTACAGACTCATTACTGCAACAACTACCAAGACTCAAAGACGATACCCATAAAGTAAAAGTACTCATAGATATATCATACCATTATTCCAACATAGACCCGGATAAAGGGATTCATTTTGGGAATGAAGCACTAGAGCTTTCGGAATCTCTTGACTGGCAAAAGGGCATTGCGATGGCAAATGCCGACCTCGGAATAAATTATGAAGTAAAAGGAGATCACGCCAGGGCGCTGGAGTATCACGGGAAGGCTTTCGCCATAAACAGCAAACGTGAGGATACTCTCTCCATGGCAGGCAACCTCGCAAATATTAGCCTGGTATATATGGCCCAAAGCAGTTACTCCCACATGCTTGAAAATGCGTTTAAAGCATTGGAAATATATGAGCGCAAGGGGGACAAGCGAAACACAGCGATTCTGCATGAGAATATAGGGACGGTGTACCTGGAGCAAAAAGAGTACTCAAAAACGATGGGATACTACTCCTCGGCTTTGAAGGCATATAAGGAACTTAATGACAGACAAAGCATTGCGCGGAGTTTTGGTAATATCGGTATCGTCCACGATGCCAGGGGCAACTATACGCAGGCGTTACAGAACCACTTGAAAGCTCTTGAGATTAATAAGACGCTTGGCAACAAAAATTCGATACAGATCAACCTTGCCAACGTTGGGTACGTGTACCTGCACTTAAAGGATCACCAGAAGGCATTGGAGTACCAGATCAAGGCTTTGAAGATCAGCGAAGAGTTAAAAAACAAAAGTAGTATTGCCATTAATTCCGGCAACATCGGGGAGACTTACTATGCTATTGCAACCGACACAAGCGCTAGTAGAGGACAAGGCGATCTTATTTTCGAAACCAGGCAAGCAAATCTCCTGCAAGCAATCACATATCTTGAACAGGCTGTAGAAATATGCAAAGAGATAAACTACGTTGCCCCGCTGACGGAGTTTAGCGAATATCTGTCCAATGCTTACGCAGCAGCCGGCAACTTTGAAATGGCCCTCGCGGTATTTAAGGACCGGACTGCTCTTAAAGACTCAATTTTTACACAGCAGACCAAGGTACAGCTTGCCCAGCTAGAGGGAAAGCGCGAACTGGACATTAAAGAACGCGAACTGCAAATAGCGCGTCTTAAAGAGTCAAACAGACAAAAGGAGCGTATTGGATATATATCGGGTATACTATTGCTT
>CAMPKR010000097.1 GCA_946887345.1 uncultured Bacteroidota bacterium
ATTTAAAAAGATAAAAATCAACATTATGGCTAACCAAAACACTAACAACATTGTGGATAGCGTAGTGAACGCTCAAAAGCAAGCAGTTGACAACGTGGTTGAAAATGCTAAGAAATTTGCCAACGGTAACAACCTGGTAAATGAAACAGTACAGAAAGGCAGCGAGTGGTACAAGAATTGGTTAGATAACCAAACTTCTTTCTTTAAGACCTCAACTGAGAAGGCTGAGAGCGCTACTGAAAATGTAAAAGAAAAAGCTTCTAAAATGAACGATTTCTATACTAACTGGATGAACAGCCAGGCTGCATGGGCGAAGCAAATGTGGGAAACAAGCCAGGAGTGGTTTAAGAATACCGCTAACAACGCTACTGCCGCTAACAGCAACCCAATGAACCAGTGGAATGACATGATGAACAACTGGAACAACTGGAGCAATACCATGAACCAGGCGAACAACTGGAACACACAGTGGAACAACTGGATGAACCAGGCGCAGTCTGCTTTCAGCATGGATGCATGGAAGAAGAATACGGATAACATGTCTTCTCTTTATAACCAGTTCACAGAAACATTGAATACCAACTTTGCTGAAATGCAGAAGAACATGCAGAACGGCACTGTACAAGACGCATACCGCAACATGGTGAATGTAGCTGAAGGTTTCAGCCGCTTCAACCAAATGTGGGCGCCAATGTGGAAGTCAATACAAGAAAAGACTTTCAACATGGATATGTACAAGCAGTGGATGAACCCCGTAATGTACAAGGAAATGATGGACAAGTACTTCGGTTTCATGCCTGAAGGTACACGTGAGTATATGCAGCAGATGAGCAGCATGATGCAGGACAACATGAAGCAGTATGGTCAGTTTGCCAACAATGGCTACATGCAGGGTCGCAACATGATGAACAATATGCCTTTCAACGCTAACGAAATGTTTGGCGGAATGATGAATAACTATAGCCAGTGGTACAATATGGTGAACGATGCAATGTCGCCGATCACCAGGATGATGACCCCTAACCAACATACCAAGAGCCTGATGGAATGGCAGGATATCGCTAACCGCATGATGGTTTATAACATTAAGAACGCTGAAATGCAGTACATGATCTACAACCAGGGCGCTAAAGTAATGGATGCACTGGCTCAGAACGTGCTGGGTAAGATAGAAAAGGGTGAAGATGTTAACAGCATGATGGCGCTGTACCAGGAGTGGATGAACCTGAGCGACAAGACTTTCGTTAGCCTGTTTGAAAGCGATGAGTACAGCCAGGTGATGGCAGAAGTGAGCTCGATGCAAATGCGCCTGAAGAAGGATATGGAAGCGCAGGCTGAAAAATTCCTGGTAGGTGTGCCGGTTGCTACACGCAGCGAAATGGATGAACTGTACAAGACCATCTACGACCTGAAGAAGCAGGTACGCGAACTGGAAAAGCAAGTGGCCAATGGTTCAGCAGCGGCGGGTGAAGAAGCTCCTGCTTCTAAAGCTAAGAGCACAAAGAAGTAAGAAAATCTAGTCTCAATAATTAATGCAAATGATAGGCCGTGCCGGGTAAACCGACACGGTTTTTTTGGGTTTACCAGGCTTTTATCATTCGTGGGTTGCCATGCATATCAACTTGCAGGTCGGTTCTGTAACCTTTTACCTTGAACATCCTCTCTGTTTCTTCTGCATGGTCTTTGTGCAGTTCGCAGTAGATGCAGCCATTCTCCTTCATGTGTTCACGTGCGAATTCAGCAATGTTGCGATAGAATAGTAAGGCATCGTCATTCGGTACGAACAAGGCTATCTCCGGCTCGTGGTCACGAACATTGGTGTGCATGTTTTCATATTCGGAGCGGGGTATGTAGGGGGGATTGGAGACGATGATGTCGTAGGCGTCGAAGTTGGCCCACATCTTTTGATTGAGGAAGTCTGTTTTGATAAAAGAAATATCTGCTTTTAGGTGACGGGCATTTTCTTTCGCCACTCTGAGTGCATCCGCGCTTATATCACAGGCTGTAACCATCGCGTTAGGCAACCCAAGCTTTAATGCGATGGGTATGCAGCCGCTGCCGGTGCCGATATCTAATATGGAGATATCCTGTTTGTCTTTGGCGTCGTTTATTATCCAGTTCACCAGTTCTTCCGTCTCGGGTCGTGGTATCAGTACATGTTCGTTCACCTTGTATTCTTTGCCGTCAAACCAGGCTACGCCTGTTACATACTGCAGCGGCCTGCCTTGCAATAATTCCCTTCTTCCTTTTTCGAAAGCTTCGATTTGAGCCACACTCAGCGGGTCATTCTTCTTCATTAGTCTGTCTATCTTCCTTAGACCAGTAATATGGCTAAGCAGCTCATGGGCTATCGCTGCCGCTTCCCCTTCATCATAGATGGGCAATAACTCATTCTTCAGTCGGTAAAAAGCATCTCCGTAGCTAAGCATAGGCTGCAAAGCTAGTGTATAAAGCAATTAGGCTATATATTTACAGCTGCTATGCCTGAAAAGCACGAGATATACATGCAGCGAGCCATAGAGCTTGCTACCCGGGGTGTAGGGAATGCGAGTCCCAACCCGATGGTAGGTGCCGTGCTCGTACACGAAGGTAAGGTGATAGGAGAGGGCTGGCATAAGGAATACGGGCTGGCGCACGCTGAGGTGAATTGCCTGGACAGTGTTGCAGAGGAAGACAAGCAGCTGATACCCGATAGCACCATGTATGTAAACCTGGAGCCTTGCGCACATCATGGAAAGACCCCTCCCTGCGCTATGCGGCTGATAAATGAGAGAGTGAAAGAAGTGATAGTAGCTAATGAAGATCCTTTTGCAGAAGTGGATGGCAAGGGCTTTGAATTACTCAGGAAGAACCACATACGAACGGAGCAGGGTATACTGGAAAAGCAAGGTCTTTGGCTGAACCGGCGCTTCTTCTGCTTTCACCAGAACAGGCGACCCTATATAATCCTCAAGTGGGCACAGACAGCGGAGGGCTATTTTGCACCGCTGGACCGCAGCCGCTACCAGATAACGAATAACACCAGCCGGCAGCTATTGCACAAGTGGCGGACAGAAGAGTCTGCTATACTTATAGGCTACCAGACTGCACTTAACGACAATCCTGAACTAACGGCGAGGCTATATACAGGCAGGCAGCCTTTGCGCATAGTATTTGACCGCACGCTGCAACTGCCCGCTACCAATAACGTCTTTAATGGTGCCGCGCCTACCTGGGTAATCAACGATAAAACAGACAGACAGGAAGGTAATATCCGTTTCGTGCGGATACGGTTCAATGAAAATCCCCTTGTGCAAATATTGGAGAAGCTACACGAGGCAAATATACTTTCACTGATAGTAGAGGGTGGCGCCCAGCTCCTGGATAGCTTTATACTGGAAGGCCTTTGGGATGAGGCAAGGGTGTTTACGGGACAGGCCTCTATGTCGGAGGGCGTGCATGCACCGTTGCTCACCAACTTTAAAAAGGCGTTTGATGCAGAACTGTCGGGGGATGTGTTAAATGTATATGTGAGTAAGGGCAGCAGGTATAAATACATTCAGGGAATGGAATTGTAAATTTGCGCCAAGATGTTCTACCTCTTAGCTGTCATCCTGCTCAATACGCTGCTTTATGCATTCTTCAAGGTTTTTCCGAAGTATAAGGTGGATACCTTTCAGGCCATAGTTGCTAATTACTGGACCTGTGTAGCTACCGGCAGCATATTTCTGGGCTATTTTCCTGTGAACGGCAGCAGTATCTCAGAGCCATGGCTGCCCTGGGCAATGCTAATGGGAGCGGGCTTTATTTCGATCTTCAGTCTGGTAGGCTATTGCACACGCATAGATGGGATTACAACTGCCACTATTGCCAATAAGCTATCGCTGGTAATACCGGTTTTGTTTTCGGTATTTCTTTACAGCGAACATCTTACTTCTATCAAATTGCTGGGTATCCTGCTCGCTTTCCCTGCGGTATATCTTACGACAAGAGTAAAAGGGGAGGAGGGGAAAATGCAATCGCTTTTCTGGCCTGCATTGCTATTTCTGGGCAGCGGCATGCTCGATACCCTGGTCAAGTTCGTAGAGCAGGCATACCTGGGTACACAGCAGGCGCAGGCAGAGTATACTATACATGTATTTTCAACCGCAGCAATTATCGGGACGGTAGTTGTTTCATTCCTGGCGATTACAAAGAAGACCAGGCTACATCCACGCAATATTATTGCCGGTATTTTGCTCGGTATCCCCAATTTCTTTTCTATCTACTATCTTATACGCCTGCTCAATAGTGACTATATGGAGAGTTCGGCTGCTATACCGGTGAGTAATATTGGTGTAGTAATTACCTCCTGTATTTCGGCGATCCTGATTTTTAAAGAAAGTGCCAACAGGCAGCGTGTTATCGGTTTATTACTTGCTATTATGGCAATATTATTGATATCACTGGGGGACATTTATGGAGGGAGTAATTAAATACAAAACCCTGGCGCAGGCCACTACGGCTGAATTCAGGGACAGAGGTAGCAGGTTTATTGCCTATGCTTATCCTGTCAATACAGTTGACGAGGTAAAGGCAAGGGTGCAGGCACTCAAAAAAGAACATTCCAAAGCTAACCATCATTGTGTAGCCTTTCGCATTGGCATTGACGGTAAGTTGTTTCGCGCAAGTGATGACGGCGAACCATCGGGTTCTGCCGGTCGGCCAATACTGGGGCAGATAGATAGCGCGGGACTGACAAATACCCTTGTAGTGGTAGTAAGATACTTCGGCGGAACGCTGCTGGGTGTGCCGGGGCTTATCAATGCCTATAAGGAGGTTACATCGGCGGCTCTCAAAGATGCAGCTATTACCGAGAAATGGGTGGAACAAATAGTAGAGGTGAATTTTGATTATCCATCTATGAGCGAGGTGCTGTATATACTGAAGCAGGCTGAAGCTACTATCTACAAACAAGACCTCCAGCTTTTCTGTTCTGTTAAAGCCGGTATCCCGGTGAAGCATAGCGCCATATATATGGTCAAACTTTCGGAAATTCGCGGTGTGACCGTTAAGGAACTGAAAGAAGAATGATTAAGGACTTTGCGCATCTACGGGCTGCTTTGCGACCTTTGCGGTTGCAGTTTAACGCAATGAACGCTAAGAGGACGCAAAGTTTCGCAAAGAGGAATATTTAGGTTTTGTCATTAGCACAAAAACATACGATCCTTATAAAGCAGGAGGCTGCACGCCTCGGCTTTGATGCATGTGGCATTGCAGAAGCAGTGCAACTGGATGATGATGCCCGGCGGCTGGAGCAGTGGTTGAACAATGGCTACCAGGGCACCATGCAGTATATGGAGCGGTATTTCGATTTGCGTATAGATCCGCGTAAGCTGGTACCAGGTGCTAAATCGGTTTTAACGCTATTGCTCAACTACTACCCGTCCGTAAGGCAAAATGAAAACACCCCCAAGGTTGCTAAATATGCCTGGGGAACCGATTATCACTATGTGATAAGAGATAAGCTCAATCAACTGCTGGAATTCATTAAACAGAACATCGGAAATGTAGATGGCAGGGGCTTCGTGGATTCTGCACCCGTGCTGGAGCGCAGCTGGGCTATGCGTAGCGGACTTGGCTGGGTAGGGAAGAATGGCAACCTGCTCACCAGACACTCGGGCTCCTTCTTTTTTATCGCTACGCTAATCACTGATCTCGACCTGGTTCCTGATCCAGCATTCAATACCGACTTCTGCGGTAGCTGCACCAGGTGTATAGATGCATGTCCCACGCAGGCTATAGTTTCACCAACGGAGGTAGACGGCAGCCGTTGTATTTCGCACCTGACTATAGAACTGAAAGATGAACTGATGCCCTCGGAATTCCAAGGTAAAATGGATGACTGGCTTTTTGGCTGCGATGTATGCCAGGATGTTTGCCCCTGGAACCGTTTTGCAAAGCCGCATAATGAACAATACTTTACGCCGGTACCTGAAGTACTTGATCTATCGCTGCAGCAATGGGAGGAGATGAGTGAGGAAACTTTCCGGAAGACATTTAAAAATTCGCCGATGCTGCGATCTAAATGGAAGGGGATACAGAGGAATGTGAAGGCTATAAAAAAATAGCTTAAGGCTGCCACCTATAGATGCTATCGTTAACTACATCGTATTCGTAAACACTTCTCGTTTGTGTATCGACGTAAATCCATCCATCGGTTGCAAAATGATCTTCCATATCATGCCCCAGGTGTATCACAATAAAGTAGGTGGAGTCAGTTTGGTACATCCGGTCGTAGAGCCATGTAATCCGTTCACCTGCCTTTACAGAAGCGCTTATTGATTCGTCAATGGTGTTATTGCAATACTCGAAGATCAGGGAATCGAGCCAGGGCATGCCTGCGATTGTAGTACTGTCAACATCGGTAGGTGTAGTGCCTGCCTCTGCAATGCTTTGGGTGGTTGCGGTAGTGTGGCTGTTTTCCGCTTGCTTTTCAGTGCAAGCTGTTATGCAAACGGCGGCCAATAACAAGAATAGTCTCATTAAAAAGTCTCTTTCTTAGAAGCAGCCGCCTTGTTGAACTTCTGTAAGTGGGAGAAGGCACTTACCAACCTTGTCTTAATATCGGCTTCCGACTGGAAATCAAATTGCACAGAGTAGTTGTTTACTTTATCTGCCTGCCTGCCGACGGTATGTGTCATGGAGCTACTCTTGGCACTAAATATCAATTTGCCGGCATCGCTATGTATCCTTTTCAGATCGTGTACGGGGATGGAATAGCTTTCTTCATGCGGATCGCGAGGGTCATCTACTTTATAGCGGATCACCAATGTATTAGCTTCAAAGCTGAAGGTTGTATTCCTGATATTTCTTCCCGGGTATTGGGTGCCCGAGATCGTGCTGTAATATCCTTCTATGTGAATGTCCTTGTTTACATACTGATTGAGCTTATCCAGTATCCATTGCTGCGTGGCGGCCTTAGTAGCTTTCGATTTGGATCGCTCTGGCTGCAGGTAACCTTGTTTCTCTTTTTCTGCCGGGCTGACTACTGCTACAACCTCCCTGCATATCTTCAGGTTTTTCCCGTAATTGTCGTACGCTTCCAACAAGCCGGCCTTGAAAGTGAGGCTGCTTTTGCCGTACGACCAGGTTTCTGTTCCATCGTCATTCTTATAGATGCTTTCCGGGGTGCCCTGCAGTTTACGTACCTGTCCCTGGCTGGAGCCTAATACTAAACAGTTTTTCGACTGGGCCAGCAGGCCCTGAGTGGCAAATAGTAAAACAGCCGCAAATAATAACTGCTTATTAAGCATAATACACTATACCTCTACAATTTATAAGGCAATCATAAATTTAGCGGTTTTATTAAGAAAACCAAGATTGCTGCCGCCTATTTAGCTTTAATGCAGGTGCCGGTTCCTTCTTTTAAGGATTTTAGTATGATATTTGTCTTACAGTTAATTGATGAGGCTTCTCCTGCATATCTTTTTTATCCTTGCCTGCCTGCCCGCAGTACAACTCCGGGCTGCGGATTCGTTGCGACTCATCAGGTCTATACCTATGGAGGCCCGGCTAATGAATGTAGATGACCTGGGAAATGTATATGTGGTAAGGAGTAACAATTCACTGGTGAAGTTTACGGAGACAGGTGATAGCAGTACCTTTTACCGTTCAGTTCTGAACGGAGACATAGGCAGTGTAGATGTTACCAACCCATTAAGAGTGGTAGTGTACTATCCGTCTTATGCTAAGGTGATCTTGCTGGATAGGATGCTGGCACCCAAGAACGAACTGGACCTGAAGAAGATCAATATTGTTCCTAATGCCTCCGTAGCTTTGAGCGCAGATGGTAATCTCTGGGTCTATGACAAATTCAACGCACGCCTGTTGAAGATAGATGAGAACCTGCAGTCGGTAGGGCAGAGCAACGACCTTCGCCAGCAATTAGCCGAAGTGCCTGAACCTTCTTACATGGTAGAACGGGAACGCAAGCTATATCTCTGTGATACTACCAATGGTATCTACACTTTCGATCAGTACGGAACCTACATCAACACCCTCACACTTTTCGGCGTAGAGCAATTGCAGGTATACGGTACGCAATTGGTTTATCGCCATGCCGGAACCCTTCATTCATACGACCTGCGCAAGACTAGCGCTAATCAGCTATTGCTACCTCCACGCACTGCCCCTGTACTGAGTGCCGCAATTAACAGGCAGGTACTCTATGTTCTTTACGAGAATGAGCTGGTGCTCTATAAAATGCCGGATGGCCAGTAAGTTTTATTACAAGTGGCTTAGTCGCGGCCACAATACTCCCCCATATGCAT
>CAMPKR010000098.1 GCA_946887345.1 uncultured Bacteroidota bacterium
CGCCATTTGTCGTCTGTGTTCTTCTTCAGGGTGGTGATCATGGATATGATCTTTGCTTTGGCTTCCAGCTCTTCTTTGGTGCCATGACGGTCTTCGCGCCCGCGGGTTTTTATTTTTTCGTTGATGATGCGGAGCTCTTCGTAGAGGTTGGCTGTTTCCTGATCGGGGGAGTAGACGGTAGCCTGCTTGACAGTGCTCCACTGGCCGCGCCTGACCCAGGCGGACATGGTTTGCTCCGAGACCCTGACGGCATTTGCGATCTGCTTTTGTGTGGCGGAGGTATTGAAATAGAGATAACGTGCGAGCGCTTTGGCGCTGCTTTTTTTGAAAGGCATAATTAAGGTTTATAGTGTTAAATAAATAAATTGACAGGTTGGCAGGTTGATATGCCTGCCGACTTATCTATATATCTATATAAAATTACGAAGGATGGTGGGTGTGGTGAAATTTTGGGGGCAAAAGTTTCCCACAAAGGCTACCTCACCCCCGGCCCCTCTCCACAAGTGGAGAGGGGAGATTTGTTGTATAATGTCTTCCAAATTCAAGGCTAGGGACAGCATTATCCCTTATTTCATAACGATAACCGTTGTTGGTTGGGTAGAGGGTCTAAGCAGGCCTTTTTACAAAGATATTCTGCTCGACAGCCTGAAACATTGTCAAACAGAGAAAGGGCTATTGATACACGCATGGGTAATAATGAATAATCATGCGCACCTGGTAATAAGTGAAGGTGGAGACAATGATTTACCTGGCATTGTTAGAGACTGCAAAAAATATACAAGCCGCACAATCGTCAATGCAATAGCTAATAACAAGCAGGAAAGCAGAAAGGAGTGGATGCTCAACATGTTTTCATTTGCGGGCACACGAAATAAGGCGAACGATAAGTACCAGTTTTGGCAGGAAGGTTATCATCCTATCGCACTGGATACAGAAGATAAATTAAAGCAACGCCTTAACTATCTTCATGAAAATCGGTACGGGCAGGTATGGTTTGGGAAGCCGCACAGTACAGGTATAGCAGTGCAATTGATTATTATGAGGGAAAGAAAGCATTGCTAGATGTTGTGTTATTATATTAGTGTATTCCGGTCGGAGACCGGTTATACTGTGTAGGCACGGTAGCGCTGTCGCTAACTCCCGCGCCAGACGGACAAGCAGGCACACACCTTGCACAAGGTTGCACGACGATATAAAAACAAAAAAGGGCAACTGTTATGTCGCCCTTTCCCCTGTTATTATTGAAAACTATTTTTTTGCGTAGTTGGCGTCATACCATGCCTTCAGTTTGTCCAGCCTGAATTTGTTGTCGCGCACCCAGATGTTTACGTTGTTGTTGTTCTTGGTGCTCATGGCCTGGTAGCAGAAGGCGTCCACGTTGTCGTTCTTAGTCATGTCTGAGAAGAAGGGCACGTAGAATGTCCACCAGATGTCCTGCTTTTTGTTCTTGTTGTTCTCTTCCAGCGTGGTAAAGAGCATGCGTGTGCTCTCGCAAAACATCTGCTGCTCGCTTTTTGACTTGTTCTTCTCGTCATACCTGTTGGCCTGAGAAAGGGACACTATAACATCCGCTGTGCTGAACTCGTCGTTTTCGTTGTTGGGTATTTGTACGTTGATCTTATCGCCTTCCTTGGTGATACCCAGGTTCACGGCCTGGTCTATCATAGAAAGGGCGGTAGTAGAACGCGGCGTATTAGGTTCCAGCAGCAGGAAATAATAAAGCGCCAGCATAGAAGGCACGCGCTTGTTCTGGTAAAACATAGCCTGACCCAGGATCAGGTGGCTGCCCGCGAAATCGGCCTTCAGGTTAATGGCCTTTTTAGCGGACGCTTCTGCATGGCTGTACTGGGAACCATTGAGCTGGGTAAAAGCCAGGTTGTAGTGGAGGAAGAAGTCGTCCGGGTATTTGTTAATACCATCTTTGAAAGTGAGGATCGCCTGGTCGTAGTCGCCTTTGAGTCCCTGTGCAGAGCCTTTGGTCGCATATGCCTGTGCAGCCAGCTTTGAATTGGCATTGATCACTTTATCTGCAAAAGTCACGGCCTCGCTGTAGTTCTTCAAGGAGAGCTGGACGAGTGACATTTCGTTATTAAGGACGTCGTTCTCCTTATTTTTGGAGAGTGCTTTTTTGTAGACGGTGGCTGCTTCGGAAAATTTACCTGCGTCGGAGAGCTTTTTAGCTTCTTCCACAGTTTTCGTTACCGCATCCTGTGCCCACAATTGCACAGACATAAACAACACAGCTCCCAAGGTGGTAAACAGTTTTTTCATAATAAGCCTTTGATAAGGCTATAAAAATAGCATGTTTAGCGGGTTTTTGAGCGTTTTTACCGTCATTTTTACAATCATATTATTAAGCTGCGCTATCAATTGAGCGTCAGTTTAAGTAATTTTGAGTATCAGATGCAGACTATGAAAAAGAGTATATATATGATAATGGCGGGCCTGATGCTGCTAAGCTCATGCGCCAAGAAGTATTGCTGGGAGTGCACTACAGTGGAATCAGTGGGAGGCGTAGATACTACGTACAACACATATTGTGACCAAACGGAGGAAGATATTCAGAATAAGATAGGGACTTCTACCGCTGTTGATTCTTCGGGGACGAAGCCGATCACTATTAATTACACTACGACTTGTGTAAAGGAGGAATAGCCTGTCTGAACCGGGATTTGGGGAGATTAAGGAATTGGCCGGGGCTACTGTTTGGGATGAGAGCGTTTGCTCCTTCCAGTTTGACGCTACCCTGTTTGGTTGAGAGCGGGAAATGGAGCGGATAGCGGAATGAATCCTGCCGAAGAGCCCGTGGGAGGTACAAGCAAGGGTGAGCGGCCTGGTAGCTGTGAACACCACCCCGGCCGCGAAGTGCGGCCACCCCTCCTCCAAAAGGATGGGAGCTCAAATAGTGCTTTCAAACATATAACGGAAAAAATTCTTTTAGAAAAACCTAAGATTTAGGGGTGTAGCTACGTCTATAGAGGTAGAAGAAGATAGGTATAAATGGATGTTTGTTATAAATATGGACCATTGAGAAACCCTATCATTATGGAGACCGAAAGATGTAAACGCTATAGATGGCAATATAAGGCCAGCCCCTTGTTAAACACTATCCGCCGGGTGGCGAGTTTAAGCCCGGTGTCGTTGCAGATCCTGTTTTATGTATCACCGCTAAAAACGTCGGCAATGAGTTAATTTTAAAGTATCGCAGAAGAAGATGAGCCCTGTCACCGATTTTTTAAAAACTGCAAGTGTTTAATTGTTGTGGCCTATGCCCGTATATACTGAGCAGGAGCTGATAGTAGGGTGCCGGCAGAAAGACCGGCAATACCAGGAACAACTGTATAAACAATACTACAGCATGTTCTTACTGGTATGCGCAAGGTATGCGAAGGATATGCAGGACGCAGAGCAACTATTGAACGACGGTTTCCTGAAGGTATTTACGCATATAGGGAGTTTTAAAGACAAAGGCTCGTTTGAAGGCTGGATGCGCCGCATAATGGTGAACACCTGCCTGGATTACCTGCGCAGCAATTACCTGCGCGACTCGATGGTAATGCATGTGAATGCACTACCACCAACAGTAGCAGAGAGCACTATGTCGGTAAACAATACCGGGCTGGAGCAGATAGAATTTAAAGAACTGCTGGGGCTGGTACAGGAACTACCGGTGATAACAAGAACAGTATTTAACCTATTTATTTTTGAAGGTTTTAACCATAAAGAAATAGCAGCGCAATTGGATATAAGCGAAAAGACATCGCACTGGCATATACACCAAGCCAGGGCGACGCTACAGAAGAAGATAAAAAAAAATGAACTGCTAAAAGTGAAGTATGAAGTCAAAAGAGTTTGATGAACTGGTGAAGCGATCGTTTGAGAACGCCAGCCTACCTTACAAGCCTGAAAACTGGCAAAAGCTTTCTGCCACGCTTGCTGAAAAAGAGCAAAGGAGGAAGAGGGTATTGCTGTGGCCACTGGCCTCTATAGCAGCATCGGTGGCTATGGCTATAGGAATTTTTGCCTGGGTGAGCAATAATAAAGAGGATAAAAATCTGCAAACAAAGAAAACCCGAATTACCAGGTCAGAAGATATTGCAGTCCGTGACGTACCTGCCACCAATAATAGTTCCATATTGCCGGAAGCACCTCTGAGCGCCCCTGAGCAAAAAATAAATGAAGAGCGGCGCACCCGTATTGTGCAGCCGCAACAGCAGACTCCGCCAGTAATAGTGCAGCAACAAACGCCTGTAATAAAGAGGGAAAATGTGCCGCAGCAGCAAGTGCTGCCCGTAGTGCCTGAAGCACCTGTGGTAGTGCGAAATGTGGACCCTGAGCCAACCGAGCACAGAGCAGAAGTGCCAAAGCCGGAAGAAAAAAGAGAAGAGAAGAAACAAGTAAGATCACTGGCGGCGATTACCAACCCGAATACATACTATGAAGACGTGGTGCCTGTGAAGAAGGAGCGGAAACAATTTGTAACGATGGCAGGCGGCCTGAACTATGGTACGCTCAGCAGCGGTTATGTAATGGGCTTTTCGGCCGGGACGAAGCTGGGCAGCAACTTTTACGTAGAGAGCGACCTGGCCTTTGTGGGTAATATAGCCAATGAAAAGAACCAGAAAACCACATTTACGCCAAAGAGCACTTCTCCTTATGCGAGAACGACAGCTACTGCATATGCCACTACTGTAACCGTGCAGCGGTATTATAACCTGTACTATGCACAGCTGACGCCAACGCTGGGGTATAAGGCCACCCGTAGCCTTTCGGTGGGCGTTGGTGCTGATGTGCAGCGACTGCTGATAAACCAAGTACTGATAACAGAGACCGATAATCCTGCTGACTCCAGGGAGCTGCCTGTATATGACATGGGGCTGGTGGGAAAAACCGAGTATAACCTGACCAAGGAGATAAAAGCCAGCGTCTTCTACCGCAAGGGCGTAAACCAGGCGCTACAGGGCAACAACAAGATACTGGACAGGGATTACCTGCAGCTTCAGCTGAAATTCAACATCCTGAACAAATAGGCAGTTACTTATTTGCTTTAGCGAAACCGCCTAAATCTTCGTGAACCGGAGCGTTTGTATGCGCCCGAGCGCGTCGTTGTAACGAAGGAAGTAGATATTCTCAGCGAGCGTGCTTACTTCGATATGCAGCCTATCACCAACCAAAGTGTATTCCTTTATTTTTCTACCCAGAACATCTATTAAGGTAACTGAAGCGAAGCGTTCGTTGCTGCCTTTTACCTTAACAGTGACTGAGCGCTGGGTTTCCATTGGATAAGCCTGAACAGAAAAGGGAGGATTGAGACCGAGGTTGTTTTCGTTGGGTGCAGGGGTATTGAACTGAACGGTTACCCAGGCGGAGGTAACCGAATTCCGGCACGAAGTGCGAATGTGCGCATAATAGGTAGTTGCAGCAGCAAGGCCTGTTTCAATATGGGAAGTTTCGCGGACAAAATGGCCAAATTTATCCGGAGGAGCGTAGGCTTTGCTGACGACGTAGATATAGCCGCTACCGGAAGGAGCAGGATCCCAGGTGAGGGTTGCTGACCAAGGGCCGACGTCGGAGACAGAAAAGCCGCGGACCATTAAACATGAGTCGGGAGCTGAAGCAAAAGCAAATAGGTGTGTGAATAATAGAAATAGAAAAAGTAGACGCTTCTGCAAAATCCGATGAATTGAGGTATAAAACTAAGGGGATAGAAGCATAAAAAAAAGAATGGCCAACGGAAGGGCCATTCTTTCAAACCAGCCTGTAAAGCGTGGTTTTATATTTAAGACTCAATCAAAACAAGGTGTCGTATATAGCAAACGGGCTGTAAGCCTGCGGCTATATACTAAAGACGAGTGTAAGGGGAAAAATCTTGGGTAGGTTTTAAAAAAAGTAGAACGGGCCAAAAAGGGGCCCGTTCTACTTTTTAAGAAAATATCAATAAACTATGCGTCTATGCGAGCGTATTTAGCGTGCTGCTCAATGAATTCGCGTCGGGGAGCTACTTCTTCACCCATGAGCATAGCAAATACACGGTCGGCTTCTGCGGCGCTGTCGATAGTGACACGCTTCAGCGTACGGGTGTCGGGATTCATGGTTGTGTCCCAAAGCTGCTCGGCGTTCATTTCACCAAGACCCTTGTAGCGCTGAATGTTTACGCTGTCTTCTTTACCGTTGGCGAAGCGCTGTACCAGTTCTTTACGCTGCTCCTCATTCCACGCATAAGCCTGGTCTTTACCCTTTTTCACCAAATAAAGCGGTGGCTGAGCGAGGTAAACGTAGCCCTGCTTTACGAGATCTTCCATGTAACGGAAGAAGAAAGTAAGTATCAAAGTAGCGATGTGAGAACCATCCACATCGGCATCGGTCATGATGATGATCTTGTGGTAGCGGAGTTTGGTTAAGTTGAGCGCTTTAGGATCTTCAGGAGTGCCGATGCTCACACCGAGGGCAGTGAACATATTCTTGATTTCCTCGTTCTCATATATTTTGTGCTCCTGGGCTTTTTCAACGTTCAATATCTTACCACGCAGCGGCAGGATGGCCTGGAAGGTACGATCACGGCCTTGTTTGGCGGTACCACCGGCTGAATCACCTTCCACAAGATAGAGTTCGCAACGCTCAGGATCTTTATCAGAGCAGTCGGCCAGTTTACCAGGCATACCCCCGCCGGTAAGTACAGATTTACGCTGCACCATTTCGCGGGCCTTGCGTGCGGCGGCACGCGCCTGAGCGGCGATGATCACTTTGTCGATGATGAGCTTCGACTCTTTGGGGTGTTCTTCGAGATAAGCTTCCAACACGCGGCTAACGCAAACGTCGACCACGCCCATTACTTCATTGTTGCCCAGCTTGGTCTTTGTCTGACCTTCAAACTGAGGTTCGGGAACCTTAACTGAGATGATAGCGCTGAGCCCCTCGCGGAAGTCATCACCTGTGATCTCCACTTTGGCTTTTTCGAACAATTTGTTCTTATCGCCATATGATTTGAATACACGTGTGATAGAACGGCGGAAACCCGCAACGTGTGTACCACCTTCGATTGTATTGATATTATTTACGTAAGAGAATATGTGCTCGTTGTAAGAAGTATTGTAAGACAAGGCGACATCAACGGCTACATTAGAATCCTTATCGTGCGCTTCCACATATATAGGAGCTGCCAGCAGCGGATCGCGCTTGCCGTTACGATCAAGCATCTGCACGAATTCAACTATACCACCCTCACTGTAGAAAGTTTCCGAAAACTCTTGTCCTTCTTCAGTTTGCTCCCGTTCGTCGCTGAGGACAATACGAATGCCTTTGTTGAGGTAAGAAAGCTCACGGAGACGGCCGGCGAGGATCTCACGGTTGTAAGTAGTTTCTTTGAAGATGGTGCCATCGGGCCAGAAATGCTGGCGTGTGCCCCTCTTATCTGAAGTGCCGATCTCCCTTACAGAATACTGAGGTATACCGCATTTATACTCCTGCTCAAATATCTTCCCTTCCCTGAATACTGTTGTATGCAGATGGCTACTAAGTGCGTTTACGCAGCTTACCCCCACGCCGTGCAGACCGCCTGATACCTTGTAGCTGTCTTTATCGAACTTACCACCCGCGTGAAGAACTGTCATTACCACCTCAAGAGCTGATTTTCCCTCTTTGGGGTGCATACCTGTGGGAATACCGCGACCATCGTCTTCAACGCTGATGGAGTTATCGGTATGGATCTTCACGTAGATGTTCTTACAGTGGCCAGCAAGGGCTTCATCGATAGAGTTATCGACAACTTCGTATACCAGATGGTGCAAGCCCTTAACACCGATATCGCCAATATACATGGCAGGGCGCTTGCGGACTGCTTCTAAACCTTCTAAAACCTGGATGCTACCCGCATCATATCCCGGGGCAGCGGGAACTTGTAAAACCTCGTTTTCTGTACTCATATAGTTTATCTATCCGAAGTACCTTTTTGTGAGGTAAATCTCTTGAATTTGCCACCTCCGGATGCATGGCAGGAACCAATAAAAAATGGTTGAATTTGAACGTTACAAAGGTACGCAAAAACGCCCTTATAAACAAAGAATTTATACAATGTCTTGTGCTGTGAAAATGCCTGTAAAATCAGGGCTTTTCAACACGTTTCTCACAATTGGGGAGATAAATTTCAGGCTGCTGCCGTCCAGTGGTTTTTCCTGATTATTTTTTATATCAACGGACAGCAGTGAACCAGATTAAATTTATTTCTCCTACCCCCTATAAAAG
>CAMPKR010000099.1 GCA_946887345.1 uncultured Bacteroidota bacterium
ATTAGTAAATTATTAAACCGAATTTTCAATAACTAAACACACTTTTTTAAAAAAATCAGAATTATGGCAGATGTAAAAACAGGCGCAGCAAAAGCTTCTTCTCATGGAACTCGTGCTGGCCAGCCAAAAAACTCGAATAACATGCTGATCAACCTGATCATTGTGGTAGTATGCCTCGCTATAGCACATTTGATCTTCCATATGGTTTTTGGCGCCCCATCTCACTTTAAGGATGCCGAAAAGCATGTTCCTGCCGACTTTTTGGGTACTATGTACTCAGGTGGATGGGTTGTACCTATCCTTATGTCAACTGCCCTGGTACTGATCTGCTTCGTTGTGGAGCGCGCTCTTACCATCTTCAAAGCAAAAGGTAAAGTAGCAGCCGGTGAATTCGTACGTAAAGTACAATACCACCTTGCTAACAAAGATATAAACGCTGCCCTGGCCGAATGCGATAAGCAAGCTGGCTCTGTAGGTAATGTTATGCGTGCCGGACTGGTTAAATACCGCGACATGATCAACAACAGCGAACTGGATACTGACCAGAAGGTGCTGAGCATCCAGAAAGAGATCGAAGAGGCAACAGCTCTTGAGCTGCCTATGCTGGAAAAGAACCTGGTGTTCCTTTCTACCATCGCTTCCTGCGCCACGCTTCTTGGTCTGTTCGGTACGGTATTGGGTATGATCCGTTCATTCGCTGCCATGGCCACTGCCGGTGCTCCTGATGCCGCTGCACTCGCTGCAGGTATCTCTGAGGCCCTGATCAATACAGCCCTCGGTATCGGTACTTCATTCATAGCTATCGTAGCTTACAACTTCTATACTACTATAATAGATGGTATCACTTTCGGTATAGACGAAAGCGGGTTCACTTTGACGCAAAGCTTTGCTTCTAACTATAAGTAATAGCATAGGCCAATAGACAACGGTGATAATTGATTTGTGTGGAAAAAAGCCGGAAATTTATCTTATAAGTTAACAGCAGAAATTTAAAAAATGCCTAAAGTAAAACTGCCACGGAAAAGTACCAACATCGACATGACGGCGATGTGCGACGTAGCGTTCCTGCTGCTGTCCTTCTTCATGTTGGCTACTAAATTCAAACCCGACGAGCCCGTACAGGTAAGTACGCCCTCGTCCATATCGGAAATTCCGCTTCCCGATGCAGATATCATGCTGATCACTATCGATCCTACAGGGCGCATTTTCTTTGCTATTGATAATAAGAACAAGCGCATGGAGCTGATAGAGAATATCAACGAATACAAGTCGCTGAATCTTACAAAGGAAGAGATGACATCTTTTGCTATCGGTTCATCAATAGGTGTTCCCTTCAGCCAACTGAAAGCTTACCTGGCTGCAGCGCCTGACGAGCAAAACAAGTTCAACGCACAGGCGCCTGGAGTGCCGGTAGACACTACCAACGATACAGAGGCTAACGAGCTGGCTGCATGGATAAGAAGTGCAAGGAATACCAATCCTAAGCTTCGCATCTGTATTAAAGCCGACTCAGACGCGTCGTATCCGAACGTAAAGAAAGTGATCAAGACGCTGGAGAACTGGAAGATATTTAAGTTCAACCTGATCACCAGCCTGGAAGCTATCCCTGCGGGAACAGCTGCTTACCAGGAGTCAATGAAAGGAATGAAAGATGGTCATTAATAAGACCAACAAAGAAAAACAATATTATTTTAACGATATAAAAGCTTCGTCCAATGGCAGAAATGGATACCTCCTCCGGGGGACATCATAAGAAAGGCCCCGGGGTCAAGAAGAGTAAGAAAATGTCCACCCGTGTGGACCTTACGCCGATGGTGGACTTAGGCTTCCTGCTCATTACCTTCTTCATATTTACTACTACCATGGCTAAACCTAAGACCATGGAGATAAATATGCCGAACACCGAGAAGATTGAAGAGAAGGACCAAAGTAAGGTAAAGGAAAGCACGGCAATGACAGTATTGCTGAGCAAGAACCACCGCATATATTATTACGAAGGTCTGGCAACAGATCCTAACACCCCCCCTGACCTGAAGGTTACCGGCTTTAAAGACAAAGGTGGCATCCGTGATGCGATCATTGCCAAAAAGCAAAAAGTGGAAGCCCTCAGGCAGCAAGGTGTGCTGGGTGCTAAAGACCACGCTACCATACTCATTAAGCCCGACACTACCAGCACTTACCAGGACCTGGTGAATATACTGGACGAGATGAGTATTAACGATGTTAGGGTATATGCTATCATAGATATTACGCCCGTAGACCAGGAGTTTATCTCGGCAACGGAAAACGCCAATGTGGGCACACAGTAAGCTCTGCAATATGGATTTCGGACGGTTTAGCGTCTTTACTTAAAACGGAATTATTAAAAATGGATACCAATAAAATACTCAACGCCGATTACCTCGACATCCTGTTCGAGGGCCGTAATAAAACTTATGGCGGCTACGAGTTACGCCGTAAATATTCAATGCGTGCGCGCAACGCCCTGCTTGGGGTGCTTCTTGCCATTTTCGGCGGCGGCGGCGTGTACTACGGATGGGGTGCACTGAAGCCTAAGGAGGAAAAAAAGCCGATCGCCATGATGAAAGAGGTGACCCTGGCTGAACCGCCTCCCGTGGATCCTAAAAAGCCACCTCCGCCACCTCCTCCGGCCGAGCCACCGCCACCGGTGAAGCCTACGGTAAAGTTCACTCCGCCTGTTATCAAAAAAGATGAAGAGGTAAAGGAAGAAGAACAGCTGGTAGAACAGAAAGAGCTGAAGGATGCATCTGCAGGTATTAAAACCCAGGAAGGTGATGTGAATGGTATTGATCCCGGTATCGTTGACAATCCCGGTACAGGTACAGGTGTTGTAGAAGCACCACCACCACCACCCGAAATATTCTCTTATGTAGAACAAATGCCCGAGGCTCCTTACAACGTAAACGAGTACCTTGCGAAAAACATTAACTATCCCCAAATGGCACGCGACGCAGGCGTTAGCGGCAGGGTGGTGTTGAAGTTCGTGGTAGACGAAAGCGGTAATATTGGTAACATACAGGTAGTAAAAGGTATAGGCAGCGGTTGCGATGAAGAGGCAAAACGCGTAGTGGCAGGTATGCCTAAGTGGAAACCGGGTAAATCAAACGGTAAAGCCGTAAAGGTTTACTTTACGCTTCCCATCAAGTTCACTTTACAATAACAAAGAAAACAATCATAGTTCAGGAGACTCTCAGAAATGGGAGTCTTTTTTATTTCTCTCCTTTCGAAGGAGGGATGGGCCCTCCGTTCCCGCATCGGCGGAAAACAAAAACGTAGGGGCAATCCCGTGCGTTTGCCCGGCCGAACATAATCACCTCGCCCGACCTTGTGGCTAGGGTAGGTAACACAGCGGGGTCGTCAGATGCAATCGCGCCTCCAGTCCAATCAATAGTTTATAAAAGCTACTACGACTAACTTTCACCACTTTGTCATCCTGAGCCCTTCGCGAAGGATCTTTGTTGTCCGTTACTAAGCCATTTTTAAAAAGCTCCCTTCTCTTTTTTATCCGCAAAGTGCCGTGCGTAGTTGGGCCCGGGTGGTCAACACAGAGAATGAGCTAATGAAGCTCCCGCCAGCATGGCACAGTATTTAAGCTCTTAAAAAAAAATCATTATGGCTTATAATCAATATAAAGATTGCATCGAGGCTTGCCTGGCCTGCGCCGCCGTCTGCGATCATTGTGCATCTTCCTGCCTCCGGGAAGAACACATGCACATGATGACGAAATGTGTACAGCTTGATATGGAATGTGCAGCTATCTGCTACACAGCTGCAAAACTGCTGAGCTTAGGCAGCCTGCAGTCTGCGGCCATATGTACTATCTGCGCAGACGTATGCGATGCCTGTGCGGCAGAATGTGGCAAACACGACAATGATCACTGCCGGATGTGCGCCGAAGCTTGTAAGAAATGCGCCGATGAATGCAGGCGCATGAATGTTTCATAGATCGTTAACCATTTTTTAAAAATAGTTTATGCAGGAAGAAGGATATGTACACCACAAGCAAAAAGTAAATGTAAGTGCCCCCGAGCGGTTGATATCGCTGATACTTGGTACCCGTCTTTTGTATAATGGCATTACCGGACGAAAAGGCGGCTTGTTCCGCGGAATGTCCGCAGGTTATCTTTTGTACAGGGGGTTAACGGGTCGCTGTGCTATCTATGCTGGCCTGGGAAAGAATGATCTGCCCGATCCCGACAGGAACATCAACATAAGAACGGTAATAAGAGTAAGCCAGCCGCGCACAAAAGTATACGCTGCCTGGAAACGGCTGGAGAACCTTCCCCTCTTTATGAGCCACCTGGAAAACGTAGAAACTGATGATGGCGATCTCTCCCGCTGGACAGCCAAAATACCGGGTCTGCCCACAGCCATTACCTGGGAGGCAAAGATCATCAACGATGTGCCGGGTGAAGTATTGGGCTGGAGCTCCCTGCCCGGATCAGATATAGAGAATGCGGGAAAAGTGGAGTTTCGCGATGCGCCCGGTGGTGGTACTGAATTGCACATCACAATTACTTACCGTGCACCTCTCGGCGACCCGGGCACTGTAATAGCCACGTTACTCACTCCGGTGTTCCGTAACATGGTGCGGGAAGATGTAGAGAACTTCAAACTGTTCATCCAGGGCGAGTACTCTCATCCCCTCAAGCCCCAAACCGAAGTAATGTAGTATGCCCGAAGGCCCTTCCATTGTTATACTCAAAGAACTGGCTAAGCAGTTTGAAGGGAAGAAAGTACTTGCAGTAAACGGGAAGACAAAGGAAGACAAAGACATAATGCTGAATAAGAAAGTGTTAGCCATCGAAAGTTGGGGCAAACACTTTCTTATTTGTTTTGAGGGCTTTATGCTCAGGATACATTTTATGCTCTTTGGTTCCTATCGCATCAACCAGGAGAAAGATGCAGTTCCGCGCCTTAGTCTTAAGTTCAGAAATGGCATTTTCAATTTCTATGCATGTTCAGTTAAGATCATTGAAGGCAGCTTTGAAGAAGTTTATAACACCTCTGCAGATATCATGTCACCCGGCTGGGACGCTGCCGCCGCAAGAAAGAAATTGAAAAAAAGTCCAGCCCTGCTGGCCTGTGATGCCCTGCTTGATCAGAACATCTTTGCAGGCTCCGGCAATATCATTAAGAACGAAGTCCTTTTCCGTACAAAGATTCATCCACTGAGTGAAGTGGGTGCACTTCCCCCTAAAAAGCTCAGCTTGCTTGTGGACGAAACAAGAAACTACGCCTTCGACTTCCTGGAGTGGAAAAAACAATTCGTCCTGAAGAAACACTGGCAAGCCCATACCAAACGCACCTGTCCTCGTTGTCACGTACCCCTTATTAAAGAATACCTCGGCAAAACCAACCGCCGCACCTTCTACTGCTCTAATTGCCAGCGTCTTTACGAAAAATAAACAGCCACTGCTTAGGTGGCCGTATCTCAATTGTTTATTCTATCCTTCTCTAGGCTTCTTCTTCATCCTCGCCGCCGCCTTCGCTCTCACCTTCACCTTCTTCTTCTGCGGCTTCTTCATTTATGCTGGCTTCGGCTATCTGGGTGAGCAGCATATCTGTTTCTTTTTCTTCTTCCAGTGTAGTACTCAGCAGGTCCGCCACGTCTGTACGTCCCATCGTGCGTGCCAACTGTGCCAGGCCGCCATATGCAGCAATTTCATAGTGCTCTACCTTTTGTGCAGAGATAATAATTCCCGCGTCACGGGTTGGTCCCTTGGCCATTTCTTCCATCACCTGCTTGCCTTCTTCTATCAGTCCTTCCATGCCTTCACACTTCTTGGCCTGTACCTTCCATTCCATCATCTCAAAAACTTCTTCAAGTCGGGCAACTTGTTCCTCAGTTACTACGATGTGGTCAGCTATTGCGTTTTTCAGTTCTTCCGACTCTGCCGCCTTCTGCATCTTAGGTAGTGATTTCACCAGGTACTTCTCAGCCCAATAAATGTCTTTCAGTTCGTTCTTAAAAAGTTCCTGCAGCATACTCTCATTGCTTATGCCATTAGATGCTGCCTTGTTGGTTGTACTGCGTTTAGGTGTAGTGGTAGACTTTTTAGTGGCGGCTTTGCTGGTACGCTTGGTAGTTCTCGTCTCTGCCCTCCTCTGGGCGGTTTTTTTGGTTGCTGCTTTCTTAGAGGCGCTCTTTGTAGCGCTCTTCTTTGATTTACTGCGTGTTTGTGCCATAAAATCTTTTTGTAAGCTTGTCCGCAAAATCATGCCATTACCAAAAAAATTTTTTCCCCCACGAAAACCATCTTTCATAGTCTCTCGTAAATACATGCATAAGCAACAAAAAACACTTAAAAATATTGACATGAAAAAGATACTCTTCGCACTGATGTTAACGCTTCCCCTGGCAGGTTTCGCCCAGGAACTGGAAGGCTTTTGGGGGCTGAATTTTTCGAGCAGCAACGAAAAAGTACAGGAAATAGTAAAGCAGCGTAGCGGCAAGGCGCCCATAGAAGGCTCTAACGAAACCGTACTGGCCTACCGCAATTGTGATTTTGGCGGTAACAAGGCCTACCTGGTGCAGCTTTATTTCTTTAACAACAAGCTTTACGGCGGCGATATCACTGTTACGCCTGCAGCTAACGAAGCCTACGAGATCTACGGTCAGATAGTGGACGAAATAAGCCATAAATACCAGGAAAATGTAAAAGGCACTGAACAGGTAACGGCTGTTTATGAATCGGGCAGTGTAAACTGGAGTTTTACCAATTCAATGTCTGAAATATGCGCTACGATAGAAAATGGCGTCATCCGTATCAGCTACAGGGACGGCTATATATCCGGCCAAAAGACGGCGGCAATAGAAGACTATCGCAACAGAGATTACTAGCCGACACGACGAAACGGAAATTTACCCTTTATCTCCCTGTTCAGGAATGAGCCCTTGGACAGGGAGTTTTTCATCCGCTGGTAAACGGCCAGCGGCACATCCAGGTAGTCATATATCAATCCTGAAAGAAAGATCACCTTAAGGACTTTATCCTCCTCGCTATAGGAATATGATGCAATGACGGATGATGGCATAAACACATGATCTTTAACTATTAAGCCGAAAAAATAATGCCCTCGTGCCTACGGCTGTACTGGCATAGTTTTCAAAGTATTGGACAAAAGCTGAGATCATGAAAAAGAAGAATAAAGGGGATAGCTTCTTTGAAAAATTTGCTTCTAAAGTCACCTACTTTACCGGCAGGCCGGTGGTGTTCTTTAGCGCCGTGGGGCTGGTATTGCTCTGGGCGGTTTTAGGCCCGTTTTTTGGCTTTTCTGATACCTGGCAACTGGTGATCAACACAGGTACGACCATTATTACCTTCCTGATGGTCTTCGTGATACAGCAATCGCAGAACAAAGATACTATTGCCCTGCAGCTAAAGCTAAATGAACTGGTAGCTGCCAACAAGCTTGCCAGCAACCGCCTGATAGATGTGGAAGACCTGAGCGAAGAAGAACTGGAAACCCTAAAGAAGTACTACATCAAACTCTCCGACCTGGCCGAAAAAGAAAAGGACATCTTCAGTACCCATTCTATAGATGAGGCTAAGGAAAAGCACGAGGAAAAGTCCGGGAAATCCACGCGTCCAAGAAAAAAGTAATGGCATTGTTTTAGCATTGATCATGAAAAAAGTAGTTATGAACAAGAACAAGAAAAACCGAAGCGGCAGCATGAGCAACGAAGAATACAGGGAAGATGCCAAAAAACGCCAGGAAAAGAACAAGTCAGCCGGGAGCCCCTGCCAAAAGTAATCGCCAGACGGGCGGCAATAAAAAGGACGACTCTGAAGGCATAAGAAAGCAAACAACTAAAAAAGGACCTAATAGTATATAATGCAGGGTTGTGCAGCGTATATGCATGCCGGTGCAGCGTATGCGCAAACTTGTGCCGGATCTGTGCAAGCTTGTGCAATGTATGTGCTGCGCGGTGCAATGATGGAAGCGGGCAAAGCCCTGATTTTAAAGCAACTGGCATAAAGCCAGTTTTTTTGCGGCAACTTCTATTTCTTTTTGTTTCCTTTTTTAGGCCTTTTTTTTTGAAGAAATCCAGGAATGACGCGGGTCTTATATTTCCTGATGTTCAGTTTTGTTGCGTTTTTGTTTCCTCTCGTTTCCTTTTTGTTTATAGCGGTGTTTCATTCAGTTCATTTTTGTTTACTTTTTATTGCCTTTTTGTTTCC